>NZ_AECZ01000018.1 GCF_000179555.1 Solidesulfovibrio fructosivorans JJ] | reverse complement strand
AAAACTTTTAGCGGAGGGCAGTGCATGCCTTGCTTTCGCGACAGGGCACATGGCCGCAGAGGGGCTCTGCCTCGCGCGCCCGTGCCTGCCGCATAGGCGCCGGCTGACCAGGGCCGCCTTTGGGTTGCGCGGGGCGAAGGCGTATTTTTCAAATATACGCCGCACGTCGCCACGCCCCCTCAAGGCGACCAACAGGCAGCGACCAATACCCAGCCAATAGAACAACGCAAACGGCATCCCGCATTGGCCGCGCCAGGGGACTCCCTTGCGCGGGCCTTTGTCATTTCCCCGCAATTTCTCCTGTTTCTTTTATATTACGGTTGGATAGTATCATTGCCTTGGAAGAAGGGAGGAAAAACACTTTTTTTTCTTGACCGAAGGATAAAAAGGATTATTTTTATCCCATATCGAAACCGCGTCTGTTTCCGGTTGGCCACAACCGTACCGAGGAGGAATGCCATGCAGACCCAGACCGATCTGTCCAATCTGGTCATCGATTGGGATATGACCCCGGAAGACGCCGTGACCCTGTATCTGGAGTGGGGCAACAACTCCTGGTATGCCGAGCATAAGCCGGTCACGGGAAAGCACGACTTCTCCACCTATTTCGTGGTCAACACCTGGTCCGGCAAGCCCGAGTTGAGCCTTGTGCGGCGCAATTCCGAGGACTGCGTGGAACTGGCCTCCTTCGACCTTCCCGAGGATCTGGCCCGGGATTTCATGGAGGAACAGGGCGGCAACAAGGGCGTCTACGCCCCCAATGAAGCCATCAAGGAGTGGCTGCAACGCACCCACTTCAATTAAAATTTCGGTCGATATTTCCGCAAACCTTCTTCGAAACCCCCGCACCATACCCCTCACGCCTCGACGCGACCCCGGGAGGATAGGCCCCGAGGTCGCGTCCTTCTTTGTATGGACGGGACTTGCCCGGTCCGGGCGAAGCTGCCACACTGTACCCATGCTCCTGGCTGTCGTCTCCGATATCCACGCCAATCTGGAGGCCTTCGAAGCGGTTTTGGCCGACATCGACCGCCATGCTCCGGATGCGATTGTGAGCCTCGGCGACAACATCGGTTACGGACCCGATCCGGTCGCGGTGCTGCGGCTTTTGGCCCGGCGCGGCATCCCCAGCGTTCGTGGCAACCACGAATGGGCCGTGGCCGATCCGTCCCGCGAACGCCTGTTCAACCCCCAGTCCCTGGAGGCGCTCGTGCGCACCCGGGAGTTGCTGCCGCCGGAACTGATCGCCCGCATCGCCGCGCTGCCCACTTCGCTGGTCCTCTACGGCTGCCGTTTCGTCCACGGCCTGCCCCCGAACGACACCACGACCTACCTGTTCGAGGCCGGCGACACGACCTTGCGCCGGGTCTTCGCCCGCACGCCCGAACGCGTTTCCTTCGTCGGCCATACGCATATGCTGGAGGCGGCGAGCCTGACCGGACGGGAGGTTGAGCGCTACGAACTGTCCCTTGGCGACAATCCGCTGGCGGCTTCCCAGCGCCATATCGTCAATGTCGGCGCGGTGGGACAGCCGCGCGACGGCGACAACCGGGCCAAGTACGGCCTCTACGACGATGCGAAGGACGTGTTGACGATCCGGGCCGTGCCCTACGATATCGAGGCTGTGGCGCAAAAGATTATCGCCCGGGGCTTGCCCCGCCGCTACGCCGACCGGCTGCGGTGACGCGGGGCGCGGTCCATTAGAAGTTTTTGAAAGGGGGGTCGGGGAAAACTTTTTTCAAAAAGTTTCCCCTGGGTCTCCGGTTGCCAAGTGGTGATCGGACGGTTAGGTGGGGAGGCAGGAGGCTCCATGAAGGCGCAAACGCAACTTCTACAGCAGGTGCTTGAGCTCGATCCCGTGTCGCGGGCGGAGTTGATCGATGCCGCGCTGGCGAGTTTCGACGCCGCCGGCGCCCAGGCCATCGATGCGGCCTGGGCGCGCGAGGCCGAATCCAGGATCGACGCCTACGAGGCCGGTCAGGTGCGCGCCCGAAGCGCGCGGGATGTCTTTGAGGACCTTTCCCGTTAGCGCGGCATGAGGGCGCTTTTTCTCGATCCGGCCGCCCGGGAGCTTGAAGCGGCCGTTGCCTATTACAATGACGAATGCCCGGGGCTGGGGTTTGAATTCGCCGCGGCCGTAAAAGAGACGTTGGCCCGTATTCTGGCCAACCCTGACGCATGGCAGATGTTGTCCGCAAGAACCCGTCGCTGCCGCGTCGCCCGCTTCCCCTATGGCCTCATCTATCAAAAGCGCACAGACTGTATTCTCGTCGTTGCGGTCATGCACCTGCGTCGGCATCCCGATCATTGGAAGGACCGGGCATCCCCTGACCCCCGTTGAAAGTTTTTGAAAGGGGTCCCGGGGGAAACTTTTTTCAAAAAGTTTCCCCCGGGCCGCCGGAGGCATTCTTTTTATCATGCGCAGCATCGACAAATATCCCATTCTCGGCGTGCTTGGCCGTGGCGGCATGGGCGCGGTGTTTCGGGCCCGGGTGCCGGTCGTGGACCGTATCGTGGCCGTAAAGCTCCTGCGCCCCAACGAGATGACCCTGGCTTTGTGGGGCCGCGAGCGGGTGCTGACGACCTTCCGCGACGAGGCCGCGCGCCTGGGCTCGATCCGCCACAAGAACGTGGTCGGCGTGTTCGATTACGGCCAGGCCGGGGAGTGGCCCTATTTCGCCATGGAGTATTACGGCGAGTCGCTCGGCGCGATCATGGGCGAGACCTACCGGGTGGAGGACCCGAGCCGGAGGCTTCCGGTCCTTCGGGCCGTGGGCTACGCCAGGCAGCTTCTTGCGGGACTGGCCAGGCTTCATTTCGCCGGCATCGTCCACCGCGACGTGAAGCCCTTCAACCTGCTCGTCACCGATGACGACGTGGTCAAGATCACGGACCTGGGCCTATCCAAAGTGCGTGGCGAGACGTTTCGCGGCCCGGACAACATGAAGGTCGGTTCGCCCTATTACGCCGCGCCGGAGCAGGAGGACGATCCGGACGCGGCGGATGTCAGGTCCGATCTCTATGCCGTGGGGGTGACGTTTTTCCGGATGCTGACCGGCCGGCTGCCCGAGCCCGGCACCGGCGGCGTGGCGGATGGGGAAGTCGACGCCGGGGACGAGTTCGACGGGCTTTTCGCCCGGTCCCTGGCCGAGCGTCCCCGGGACCGCTTTGCCGATGCCGGCGAGATGGCCGAGGCGCTTGAAGCCTGCGCGGCGGGCTGGTCGCGGCGCATGGAGGGCGTGTGCGCCGGAGGCGGGGCGCTTCTTGCCGCGTCCGGCGCGCTTCCCAATCCCGCGTCCTTGCGCCGCGAGCCGGTCATGGTGTCGGTGCACAAGGCGCGGGAAGCCTTCGGGCTGGACGTGCTGTGGCGGCCGCGCGGCTGGTGGCCGGGAAATTTCGAGCCGGACGGGGAGGGCGTGTTGCGCGACCCGGCAAGCGGCCTGTCCTGGATGCGCCGGGCCGCGCCCTACGGGCTCTCCTGGCAGGAAGCGGCTATCTTCGTGGACGGACTCAACGCCGGAAGCGCCGGCGGCCATGCCGACTGGCGCTTGCCCACCGTGCCGGAACTGATGACGCTGTTGCGCCCCGAACCCACGGGCGAGGGCTACTGCCTGCCGGCGGCCTTCAGCCAGCCGGTGCGCCGGGTGTGGAGCGCGGACCGGGCCAATTACGCCAGCGCCTACGCGGCGGACGTGGAACTCGGCTACGTGGCCCGGGCCGATTTCTGCTGCCCCATATCGGTCCGCGCTGTGCGCTGAGGGGGAGAGAGGGAAGCGTGAAGAAGGTGCGAGAGGGGAACCCTTTTTGAAAAAAGGGTTCCCCTCTCGCGCTCTCCCCTCCCAAAAACTTCTAACGGTTACGGATGGAGTAACGGTAATCCTTTGTAACTATTAAAAGTCTTTGGGATGGGGGTCCGGGGGAAACCCTTTCTTCAGAAAGGGTTTCCCCCGGCTCTTTCCCTTCATATCGGGCATTTTTCCTTGGTCGGGAGTTTTTTTCCGGTCAGGCGTTTGTAGAGGAATTCCTCCACGGGTTTGCCGCCGAGTTTTTCCAGTTCGATTTCGGCCCGGGCCGCGCCTCTGTGTCCGCCGGCCGAGCCGATGTCGCCGAACACCTTGGACGCCACGTGTCCCATGTTGCGCCCGATGCCGTCGCCCCGGAAGATCACCACCACCTGCTTTTTGATCACTCCGCACAGCACGTTCCAGGAGAGCCCGTGCACCCGGGTGAAGAAGTCCGCCAGCATGACAAGGATGTCCGGGCTTTCCAGGTTGTCCATGTAGACGAAGAGTCCGCGCTGGCCGACGAAGCGCATCTTGCGGAAGGCCTTGGAGAAATACTTGAGCCAGTGGCGGTGGTACTCGCTGGAGATGATCTTGCGCACGACCTGCATGTCGGCGCACTTGGCCAGGTAGCTGAAGGCCTTGACGTCGGCTTCGATGAAATGGCGTTCGAAGCTTTGGGTATCGGTCTTGATGCCGTAGACCAGGGCCGTGGCCAGCAGTTTTCCCGGCCGGATGCGCATGTTGTAGAGATACTCGGTCATGATGCTGCTGGTCGCGCCGTAATCGGGCCGGATGTCGGCGAAGGCGGCCTTGACCGGAAACTCGGGCTTGACCGGGTGGTGGTCGATGATGACGCTGAAGTCGCAGATCTTGAAATCCGGATGGTGGGTGGGCTGGGAGTCGACCATGGCGAAATGGTCGTATTGCGCCTTGACCGCCGGGGTGAGCATGACGTTGGGGATGCGCAGAAAGCGCATCATGGCCAGGTTGTCCGGGCGTTTGATCTCGTTGACCCGGGCGATGCCGACGTCGGCCACGCGGCGCGCCATGATGCGCCGCAGGGCCAGGGCGGAGCCCATGGCGTCGGGATCGGCGTTTATGACGATGAGCCACTTGTCGTCGCGCCCGAACATCTGCGTCAGTCGGTTCACTTCGTTGGTCAATTTGCGGAAATAGCTCATGCGGCGTTTCCCTTGAGCGTTATGGCGCAGCCGGCCACGATGAGGCGCACGTCGGCCGCCATGGCGGCCACGGCTTGATTGAGCGCGCCGAGGACGTCCGCGAAACGACGCGTCGCGGCGTCGGCGGCGATGCCGCCGAGTCCGGTTTCCGTGCTCACCACGATGAGTTCCGGCCCGGCGGGATCGGTATAAGGCGTCAGGCCGAGGCTAAGGGCAGCGTGCAGCGGTTGCATTACAGTTATGTCATGGCAGGCGAACAGCCAAAAGTCCAGGCTGTCCAAAAGCACGGTGCCGCCGCGCGCCGCCTCGCGGGCCAGCGCGTTCATGGCTCCCTCGCCGGCCTCGATGACGGCCACGGAGGCTGGCCGGGCTCTTTTATGGGCGGCGATGCGCTCCCGGAAATCGAAATCCAAGGCCCGGCCGGTGGCGAGCACCCGGTGGGGCGTCGCGCCGGCAAGCAGCAGCCGGTCGCCGAGGGCCGATTTGCCGGATTTGACGCCGCCGAGCAGGAGCCGGATCACGCCTTGTCCCCACAGGCGGGATCGGGCGTTTTGCCGTCGGCCAGGGCTTCGAGCACGGCCATGCTCTCCACGAGGTGAAACGGTGCGAAGACCTCCAGCACCACCGTGCGCGGGCGCAGGTTGGCGAGCATCCAGACGAGGACATCGCGGCCTTCGGGCGACAGGCAGGTCAGCGTGCGGTGGGCGTGGCTGCGGCCCGGGGGCGGGCCTTCGGCCCCGAAGGGCGAGTAGACGTGGAGCATGCGCGTGCGGGCGACGAGTTCCTCCCGGGCGGTGGGCAAGGTCTGGCCCAGGGCCAGCATGTGGCCGAGATCGAGGCACACGCCGCAGCCGGCGGCCTCGGCCATGTCCAGCACCTCCTCGGGCGAGGACTGCTCGGTATTTTCCAGCAGTAGCGAGGCGGGGTCGCGGCCGGTGACGGCCAGGGCGGCCAGGAAATCCTCGAGTTCGGTCAGGCTGCCGGGCGGATGGAGCACCATGGCCCAGGGCGAGAGGTGGGCTGTTTTGGTGAGCAGCCCCTCCATGGCCGTAAAGGCGCCCGTGCCGCCGCGCTCCCAGGGCAGGTCGAAGGGGAGGTGGAGATGGTAGGCCAGACCGTAGGTTTTTTGGGGCAGGTCGTCCGGTCCGTAGGCCAGGCAGCTGTCGAGTTCCAACAAATACAGGCCGACTTCGGGCACGGTGCGGGCCAGACGTCGGCAATTGACCAGGGCGGTTTCCGGCCACACGCAGCTCGGGGCCGCCAGACGCCAGGGAAAAGGACTCTTGTAATTTTGTATCATGGCGGAAAGGTTGATAATAAAAATAGGTTGCGAAAGCTTGAGCGTCCGAAAGTTCGGGCGTATGAAGTGCCGGTTGTTGTTGTGAGCGGCTGGTCGATTGGCCGCGTATGCAGTGGCGGGTCTGTTCCGTCGATGTTTCAAGGTGATGGTATTATGCGACAGATTCGTAATTTCATGCAGCATTTTTTCAATCCGCTGCACGTGTATTGCCGGTTGCAGGACCTCGGCGTCAATGCGCCGACGGCCCAACGGATGTCCCGGGCCTATGAACGCTATTTGTGGCGGTTCATCTGGTAGGCGCGTCCGCGTCGAAAAGGCCCAACTGCTTGACCTGGCTGACCGTGCGCGCCCGAAGCGCCCGGCGCCGCACCCCGCCGAGATCAAGATTCTCCAAAAATCGTGAGCGCTTGAGCATGAGCCTGCGGCCGAAAAGGTCGCGGCGCAAGGCGTGGGACAGGAAGAGCCGGCTTTTGGCCCGGGTGAGCCCGACGTAGAAAAGCCGCCGCTCTTCCTCCTCGTCCATCTGTCCGGCCAGATGTCCGGGCTTTCCGCTTAAAAAATCCGAGCCGGCAAAGGGCAGGATGCCGTCTTCCAGGGCCGGCAGAAACACGGCCGCGAATTCCAGACCCTTGGCCGCGTGCAGGGACATGATGCGCACCTTCTGGGCGCGCTTGCCCACCAGCTCGAGTTCGGTCTGGGTGGCCACGTGGTTGAGCAGGCCGGCCCAGCCGCCATGGGCGTCGAAGGCCCGGCACAGGTCGCGGAATTCCGGTCCCTGCCAGAACAGGCGGTCGAAGGGCGCGATGTCGCCGAGATAGGCCGAAAGCCCGAGCGGCCCCTTGGCCAGCACCCGGTCGGGCAAGGTGGGCGGCTTTTCCACGTCCGCCGGCGCGGGCAGGCCCATGAGGCGTCCGGCCGCGGCCAGAAGCAGCCGTACCCTGGGCTCGTTCCAGAAGGCGTCGGCCTCGGGCGCGGCGCAGGGGATGCCGAAGCGCTCGAGGCTTTTGCGGATGGGGCCGATGAGCCCGGAAAAGCGCACCAGCACGGCCAGGTCGCCCGGGGCCAGGGTCTCGGCGGAAAGATCGCGGGCCAGGGTCAGCGAGGTGCCGCCTAAAAGCGCCTGGATGCGTTCGCCCATCCAGCCGGCCTCGCCGGCGGCGGTCGGCGCCTCGAAAAGTTGTATCTCGCTGGCCACGGGCGTTTCGGAGCTTAAGCGCGAAACCAGCGGCGCGCGGCCCGGGAAAAGCCCGGCGGCCAGGTTCAGGACCGGCTGGGTGGAGCGGTAGTTCTCGGCCAGGGCAGCGACTTCCAGATCCGGCCAGGCCGCGAGCAGCTCGGCCCGCACGCCCGGGGCCGCGCCCCGAAATCCATAGATGGACTGGTCCGGGTCGCCGATGGCGAAAAGTGAGGCCCGGTCGCGGCCGACCAGGGCGGCGATCACGGCCAGTTGCAGCGGGGTCAGGTCCTGGACCTCGTCCACCAGCACATGGGCGCAGGTCGGCTGTTCACTGCCGGCGACCAGCTTTTCCAGCCAGAATTCCAGCAGATCGGTAAAATCGAGCAGGTTCCAGTCGGATTTCTGACGGGCGTAGCGGGCGGCGTAGAGTCCCAGGCCGGCGGTGTCGGCCGGGGGAAGGGGCGTGAGCCGTTCCCGGGCCAGGGACAGCTCGCGCCAGGCGGCCCGCAGCCTGGCCCCGGACAGCTCCGGGTTGACCGTGGCGAAAAGGCGTCTGGACGCGTCCTCGGAGAGCAGCACCGGTTCCTGGCCGCCGGAAGCGGTCCAGGCGGCAAGGGCCAGGGCGTGCAGGGTGTCGGCCCAGGGCAGGGCGGGGGCGTCCTGCGAGGCCTCTGTCGCGGCGTCTTCCGCCATCCCGGCGTCGCGGGCCAGCCGTTCCCGAAGTTCCCCGGCCGCCCGGCGGGTGAAGGTCACGGCCAGGATGTCGCCCGGCGGCGCGCCGGTATCGAGCAAGGCCCGGATTTTGGCCAAAAGCGTATGGGTTTTGCCCGTGCCCGGACCGGCGACCACGAGCAGATGGCGGGCCTGCGAATCCACGGCCGCGCGCTGGGCGGGGTTGAGGCCCCGGTCAAAGGGCTTGGGCGGGGCCGGGGCGGCGGCGCTTCCCGGCGCGGGCGGCGGTTCCGCGGGCGGATCGTCCTCGGCGGCCGGTTCACGGGCGGCCTTGGCCGCGTCGGGCGTCGGCGGCACGGCCAGAAACCGGCCGACCTTGAGTTCGCGGCGCTCCTCGGGGGTGAATACCGCGATGCGGCCGTATTGGCCGTCGAACCCGGGCGTGCGCAGAACCCGGCCCCGGCGCATGCGGCTGACGGCCTCGGCCAGGGCGGTGCTCACCCGGCCGATCTCCTCGGCCGGGGCCTCGCGCAGCACGGTCAGTTCCGAACCGAAGCGGGCCAGCATCCGGGCCACCAGCCCATGGGCCTTGGCCGTCTTGGGCCCGACGCCCATGACCTCGCCGGCCAGCTCGTCCAAGGGAACGAGGGACGTGAACCCGGGCATGCCCTCCGGCCGCACGGGCTCGGTGCGGTCGGCCAGATCGAGCACCCGGTGCAGCACCCCGAGCGTCATGGGCTTGCCGCACACCGGGCACAGGCCGCCGCGCGCCTTGGCCTCGGCCGGCTCCATGACCACGCCGCATTCCCGGTGGCCGTCGAGGTGGTATTTTCCCTCTTCCGGGAAGAATTCCACAGTACCGCAAAATTTCGGTCCCAGCCCCTGGCCGCGTAGCGCCCGGTAGATGCCCTCGTAGGACGGGTCGCCGGAAAAGATGTTGCATTCGCGGCCGAGCTTTTCGCCGGAGTGGGCGTCGGAATTGGAGATCATCCGGAAGCGGTCCAGGGCGGAGAGCGTCCAGTTCATCTCCGGGTCCGAGGACAGCCCGGTCTCCATGGCGAAGATTTCCTTGGCCAGGGAGCCGTAGCACTCCTCCACCGAATCGAAGCCCGACTTGGAGCCGAAAAGCGAAAACCACGGCGTCCAGATATGGGCCGGCACGAGAAAGGCCAGCGGGTCGGTCTCCAGGGTCATCTCCAGCAGATGGCGGCTGTCGAGGCCCAGGATCGGGCGGCCGTCGGAAGCCAGGTTGCCGACCTTGGCCAGCTTGGCGTTGAGCTTTTCGGCCGCCTCGAAGGAAGGCATGTAGACGAGGTTGTGGACCTTGCGGACCTTGCCGCCGCGTTTGTAGATGGAGCTTATTTCCGCCGAAAGCAAAAAGCGCACCCGGCCGGCCGGATGCGCGTCGGGCAGCCAGGGTATTTGTCCGGCCAGTCCCTTGGGATCATTGAGGCGCAAAAGCCCGGTCCCGTCCGGGGTCAGGGCTTCCTTGAGCTCGTCGAGCCAGCCCGGGTGGGTGAAGTCCCCGGTGGCCACCACGGTAAGTCCCTTGATTTCGCCCCAGGCGGCCAGGTTGTACGGGGTCAGCCCCTTGCTGGTGGCTCTGGAATACCGGGAATGGATATGCAAATCGGCGAGGTACTGCTCCATGGGCTTTGGCATACAGGGATTGGCCAACTGCGGCAAGCGCCGTGGGGGCGTCTGCGGCGCGACGCCGCGATGCCGCGCGCCCGGCGCGCTACAGTCGCAATCGGCTCTTGATCGTCTCGCATACCGCCTTGGGGAACACGGCGTTCAGGCGTCCCGGAACGTCCAGGATCATGCCCCGGCTCAGAAAATCCGTTATCTCGAATCGATCCTTGCCGACGCCGGCGACTTTCACCGCGCCTGCATCGATCTCGCGGCCGTCGGCGAAGATTTTCACCCAGATGTAATACCTCGGGGAGCCTATTCCGGACTGTGTGGGGCCTTGGCGGAGATACTCGTATCGGACCGTGACCGGTCGTCCTTGCCTCTCCGAAAAATAGGCCTGCGTATCGCGTGCGAGGGAGTCGTCGAAGTGGGCGGCGTCCGGGCTGTAGGCCTCCACATGCAACAGGCCAATGTAAACGAACATGAGGAATACCGCGACATAGGAAAGGATATAGGCGACGCCGGCACCAGCCAGGAGAAAGATGACGCTTTTTTTTGTGCCGAAGCTCGGGCGGAAAAGCCGGATACAGAAAAGGATGATGACGACAAAAGCAAAAATCGGGACAAAAAACTTTATCATGCCGCGCTCGCTTCGCTTCCTGGGTGAGCGGCGATGGGCGGATACAGTGTCGGCGCACTGTCCGGCCGCGTGTTTGCCGCCGTATCCTGTCGCCTTTGCCGGTATGGCCCAGGCAAGTTCATAGAAGCAAGGCGTGACGTCGGCAAGGGCCGCAACCGACGGTCGAGGGAGATGTCCCGGGCCGGACACGCGTATTCTCCACGCGCTCCGGCCCGGGCGCGTCATGCGCTACGGCCGGGTTGCGACGGCGGCCTGCCGGATGGCGGCGTAGACCTCGAGCGGACCCTGGCCGTTTTTCTCGGCGATGGCCCTGATGGTGGCGTCAGGCGTGGCCGCGATGCCGCGTTCCTTAAGCCCGGCCACGATGCGCGCCGTGTCGAGGCCGTAGGTCTTGCACAGGTCGGACAGGCTGCGGTTGCCGGTGCCGGGCGGCGGCAGCTCCGGCAGTTCCTGGCCCGTTTCGGGCGCGAAGGCCTGGTAGAGCTTTTGCGGCGAGACGCCGTAGCGCCGCGACAGGGAAAGCAGCGTGGCGTCCGGCGCGGCCGCGTCGTAGCCGGCCTTTTTGAGCCCCGTAACGACGGCCTGGGGCGTCAGGCCGATTTTCGGCGCCAGCGAGGCCAGGGGGGAGAGTTCGGCATGGCCGTAAGGCGGTTCGCCGTACAGGTTCGCCGCGCGTTCCTTGAAATAGTCGCTTCCGGCCAGGAAGGTCGAGAAGGGCGGCAACATGGCCAAGGTCCCCAGGCCCACGATCAGCACGATGGCCAGGGCGGTGACGGACGCGGGAGTGACGATCACGAGCTTGTGGGCACGGCTCAGGTAGGCCGTGACGGCTTTCCAATTGTAATAGGCATGCAGCGCCAGGGCGGCCAGGAACAATGTTCCCAGGTTGACGTGCAGGTTGCCCCATTGCGTCTTGTCCAGACCCCACAATGTCCAGTCCGACCAGTAGGCGACCCGTCCCTGGGGGGCGATGTAGAGGATGAGACTGGTGAGGATGGTCAGGATAAATGCCAGTAGCGCGACGAGGGATGTTGCTTTACGGATCATATCGTGTTCTCCGGGGTGTCTGGATGCCACCGCATGCCGGATGGCGATCACGGCGTGACTGTATGGTGCGCCGACATTCTGCCCATACAAGCCCATTGTATAGAGCAATAACCGGACCAGTGCAATTCTCTGGATTTTCTCGCAGTGCCGTTCAGGAAAGAAACAGGTTCTTGCATATTTTTCATGCAGGGGTGTATGCAAAATGTACTTTTAATGGACTAGAATACTATGAAATTGAGTCGGCGCACGGCACCGGGGACAATGCGCAGCGGAGCGCAGCAAAAAAGGGAGGACGCTTTCGCGTCCTCCCTTCGTGCAATCGTATGATTGCGCGGCAGCTTATTTGGCGGAGTCGCCGGAAGCAGCGCCGTGCATCTTGATCTCGACCTTTTCGGTCAAGCCTTCGTAGTACTTGCGCAGCTTGACCAGGACTTCTTCGCGGCCAAAGTGATCCGGAATCTCGCCGCCCTCGGACAGCATCTTGCGCAGCTTGGTGCCGGAGAGGATGACGCGGTCTTCCTTGGTGTGCGGGCAGGTGCGCAGGGAAGCCATGCCGTCGCACTTGTAGCAGTAGAAGGTCCAGTCGATCTTCAGCGGCTGGCACAGCAGGGCCTTGCCGGGAACCGGGCAGGCTTCGTTGGCGTAGGGGATGCGGTCGAAGATCTCCTGAGCCTCGAACATGCCGTAGAAGTCGCCGACGCCGGCGTGGTCACGGCCGATGATCATCTTGTTGACGCCGTAGTTCTGGCGGAAGGTGGCGTGGAGCAGGCCTTCGCGGGGACCGGCGTAACGCATGTCGAGGGGGTAACCGCCCTGGACGACGTTCTTCTCGACGAAGTAGTGCTTGACCAGGGTGTCGATGCAGTCGACGCGCACTTCGGCCGGGATGTCGCCGGGCTTCAGGTTGCCGATCAGGGAGTGGATGATGACGCCGTCGCAAACTTCGATGGCGATCTTGCACAGGTACTCGTGGGAGCGGTGCATGGGGTTGCGCAGCTGCAGAGCGGCGACGTTGGCCCAACCACGCTCGTCGAAGATGGCGCGGGTCTCGGCCGGGCGCAGGTAGACGCCCTTGTACTTGGTCGGGTACTCGCCCTCGGACAGGACGTTGACCGGACCGGCAAGGCAGATGTCCTTGCGGGCCATGACCATCTTGACGCCCGGGTGATCCTCAAGGGCGACCTTCCAGAACTTGTCGTCAGCGGAGTCGTCGCCATGGCCCTTGTAGACCAGCTCGGATTCCCACTTCTTGTCGGCCTCGGTCATCTCGAACTTTTCGGTGACCTTCATGGTGGCGTAGATCTCGCCGTTGCGCTCGAGGGTGATCTCCTCGCCTTCCTTGATCCCGGCGGCGTCTTCCTTGGTCACCGCCAGCATGACGGGAACCGGCCAGAAGGTGCCATCGGCCAGGGTCATCTTCTCGACGACGCTCTTCCAATCGGCCTTGGTCATGAAGCCTTCCAGGGGCGAGAAGCCGCCGATGCCGATCATGATCAGGTCGCCCTTTTCCTGGGCGGTGATCTCGACTTTCTTCAGGCCAGCGGCCTTCTTCAGCTCGGCTTCCTTGGCAGCGCCCTCGAGCAGGCGAATGACCAGACCTTTGCCTCCATGCGGCGGAACCAATTTGGACATGTAGCGCCTCCTTACCGGTGATGTTTGGTTAACGTTTCCGCGTTATTCGTGGGTGGCCGGATGTTGTCCCGGAGCCGGCCGTACCCATGAGTGCGCTTCGTATACACCAGGGCCAGGGGAATAGAAAGTGAAAAATGTGTCAAACACCACGAAAATGTCTCGGGACCTTGACGCAACGGGCGGTTTTCGCTTCCTCCCCCCCGCGCGTCCTTCGCCCGCATTGACCTCGACAGCGCCTTCCATTATGTGCCTAGCCGACTCCCGGCGTCGCTTCGCCAAAGGCTTTTCCACCCATGGACATCTCGCGCATCCGAAATTTCAGCATCATCGCCCACATCGACCACGGCAAGTCGACTCTTGCCGATCGCATACTCGAACTCACCGGTGTGATCACCGCCCGGGAGATGCGTGAGCAATATCTCGACCGCATGGACCTCGAGCGCGAGCGCGGCATCACCATCAAGGCCCAGACGGTGCGCATTCCTTATAAGGCCGCCGACGGGACCGAATACATCCTGAACCTCATCGACACTCCCGGCCACGTGGACTTCTCCTACGAGGTCTCGCGCAGCCTGGCCGCCTGCGAGGGCGCTTTGCTCGTGGTCGACGCGACGCAGGGCGTGGAGGCCCAGACCCTGGCCAACGTGTTTCTGGCCCTGGACAACGACCTGGAGATCATCCCGGTCCTCAACAAGATCGACCTGCCGAGCGCCGACCCCGAGGCGGTCAAGGCCGAGATCGAGGAGGCCATCGGGCTTCCCTGCGCCGACGCCGTGGCCGTTTCGGCCAAGACCGGCGTCAACGTGGGCGCGGTCCTCGAACAGATCATCACCAAGATTCCGCCGCCCAAGGGCGACCCCGCCGCGCCGCTCAAAGCCCTGGTCGTCGACTCCTGGTACGACTCCTACCAGGGCGTCGTGGTCTTGTTCCGGGTCATAGACGGTACGGTGAAGCTCGGACAGCGCATCAAGATGATGTCCACGGGCGCGACCTTCGAAGTCATCCGCCTGGGCGCGTTTTCCCCGGGCCCCATCGACATTCCGAGCTTCGGGCCGGGCGAGGCCGGCTTTTTGTGCGCCAACATCAAGACCCTGACCGACGCCCGCGTGGGCGACACCGTCACCACGGCCGAAGAAGGGGCCGTCGTCCCCCTGCCGGGCTTCAAGGAAGTCAAGCCCATGGTGTTTTGCGGCCTGTACCCGGTGGACGCGGCCGAGTACGAGGTCTTAAAAACCGCCCTGGAAAAGCTGCGCTTAAACGACGCCGCCTTCACCTACGAGCCGGAGACGTCCCAGGCGCTGGGCTTCGGCTTCCGCTGCGGCTTTTTGGGCCTGCTCCACATGGAGATCATCCAGGAGCGGCTGGAGCGCGAGTTCGGGGCCAACCTCATTGCCACCGCCCCCTCGGTCATCTATAAGGTGGAGAAGCTCTCCGGCGAGACCATCTCCATCGAGAACCCGAGCAAGCTGCCGAAAACACAGGAAATAGCCGCTCTCTACGAGCCCTACGCCCGGCTCGAGATCCACACCCCCAACGAGTATGTGGGCGGGGTGTTCAAACTGTGCGAGGAAAAGCGCGGCATCCAGAAGGACGTGCGCTACCTGACCGCCACCCGCGTCATCATCACCTACGAGCTGCCGTTCGCCGAGATCGTCTACGACTTTTTCGACCGGCTCAAGTCCGCCACGCGCGGCTATGCCTCGCTGGACTACGAGATCATCGACTACCGGGCTTCCGACCTGGTCAAGCTCGACATCATGATCAACGGCGACCCGGTCGACGCGCTGGCCGTCATCGTGCACCGCGACAACGCCTACCACTACGGCCGGGCCCTGGCCTTAAAACTCAAGCGCGTCATCCCGCGCCAGCTTTTCGAGGTCGTCATCCAGGCGGCCATCGGCACCAAGATCATCGCCAGGGAGCGCAACGCGCCCATGGGGAAAAACGTCACGGCCAAATGCTACGGCGGTGACATCACGCGAAAGCGCAAGCTTCTGGAAAAGCAGAAGGAAGGCAAAAAGCGCATGAAGCGCATGGGCAACGTGGAGTTGCCCCAGGAAGCCTTCCTTGCGGCGCTCAAGGCCGGAGACGACTAGACCGGCCCGCTTTCCCAACTCCGACACGGCCGGGGCGTCCGCGCGCGGCTCGCGCGGGCTTGCCCGTCCCGCCGCCCCCGAAAATAAGGAATCCCGCAATGAACCCGAGATGGCAAAAACTGCTGTTGGAATATCTTGAAGCCCTGGCCGTCGCCCTGGTCCTAGCCCTCGTCATCCGCACCTTCGTGGTCCAGGCCTTCAAGATACCCTCCGGCTCCATGCTCGATACACTGCTTATCGGCGACCACCTGCTGGTCAATAAATTCCTCTACGGCACCCACATTCCCTTCACCGACAAGGTCATCTTCCCCATCGAGGATCCCCAGCACGAGGACGTCATCGTCTTCGAGTTCCCCGAGGACACCTCCAAGGACTTCATCAAGCGCATCATCGGCGTGCCCGGCGACGTGCTGGAGATGAAGGACAAGGTCGTCTACAGAAACGGCCAGAAGCTCGACGAGCCCTACGTCAAGCACACCGACCCGGGCATCCAGGCCCGGCGCGACAATTTCGGCCCCATCACCGTGCCGCCCGGAAAATACTTCGTCATGGGCGACAACCGTGACGAATCCTATGATTCCCGCTTCTGGGGCTTCGTGGACAAGGACAAGATCCGGGGCAAGGCCTGGGTCATCTACTGGTCCTGGGACGGCCCGTCCGACATTCGCTGGAGCCGCATCGGCCGCCTTGTGCGGTAGGCGACCGGGAGAGGAACGGGGCTCTGCCCCGGACCCCGCCGGGGGGCCACGGGCCCCCCGGTCCCCCCGACTCGGCTTTGATTGGCCGCAGGCTTGGCCTGAAGCCGGGGAAGGGTGAAGGCAGCGCGTTCCATATTTTATCTGGAAATGCGACGCTTCGCCGCTGGCGCGGTTGTTGCCGCAATCGGCCCGGTGTCGCAGCGCGAAGCGCCTCGTGCCACCGGGCTGATTGCGGCAACAAAGACACGATTCCCATCAACCCGCGAAGGGAAGCCCGGCAAAGCGTTAAGGGGGGACCGGGGGGCATCAAGCCCCCCGGCGGAGTGCAGAGGCGGAGCCTCTGCCGGGGTCCGGGGCGGAGCCCCGCCCGCCAGGGAGCGCGCGCATGCAAGCGAAAAAGTGGCTGCTGCTGACGGTGATGACAGTGGCGGCCACGGCGGCCCTGTGGCGCATGCACCTGCCGGCCGCGCTTCTCATCGGCCCCATGCTGGCCGGCATCGTCCTGGCCCTTTGCGGCGGCGATATCGCGCTTCCCCGCGCTCCCTACATCTTGGCCCAGACCGTTGTCGGGGCGTTTATCTCCCGGGCCGCCACCCCGGACCTTCTGCCCTCGTTTTTAAGCCGTTGGCCGCTTTTTCTGGCCGTGGTCCTGGCCACCATCGCCGCCAGCGGCCTGCTCGGCTGGCTGCTTTATCGCCGCTACGTCATGCCCGAAACCACCGGCATCTGGGGCACGTCCCCGGGCGGGGCCACGGCCATGGTGGTCATGGCCGAGGCCAACGGCGCGGACGCGCGGCTGGTGGCCTTCATGCAGTATTCGCGCGTGATCTGCGTGGCCCTGGCCGCTTCGCTGGTGGCGCATTTCTGGCAGGGGAGGGGGGGCTCGGTCTGGCTCGACGTGGTCTGGTTCCCGGCCCCGCAGTGGCCGAGCCTTTTGCCGCTGATCGGGCTTTTCGTCCTGGGGGCGCTGGTCGGGTTCGGCACGCGCGTTCCCTCCGGGGCCATGCTCGCGCCCATGGCCGTGGGCGGGGCGCTACATCTTTCGGGCGTGGCCATCGCCGAGGTGCCGGCCTGGCTTCTCGCCGCCACCTACGCCGCCATCGGCTGGCGCATCGGGCTCGGCTTCACCCGCCGGGTGGCGCTGCACGCCGCGCGTTCCCTGCCGGCCATCCTGGGCTCCATCGTCGCGCTCATGAGCTTTTGCGGCGTGCTGGCCTGGGTCATCGTGCGCCTGGCCGGGGTCGACGCCCTGACCGCCTACCTCGCCACCTGCCCCGGCGGCATGGACACCGTGGCCATCATCGCGGCCACGAGCCCCGTTGACCTGTCCTTCGTCATGACGCTCCAGACGGTCCGCTTCTTCCTGGTGACGTTCCTCGCCCCGCCCATGGCCCGTTTCCTCGCCAGCCGGGCCGAGCGGCATTCGCATGGAGGAAGCGGGGGAAACCCTTTCTGAAGAAAGGGTTTCCCCCGGACCCCCATCCTAAGGACTTTTAATGGTTACAGCGCATCATCGTCACCGCATTCGTAATCGTTGAAAGTTTTTGGGAGGGGAGAGCGCGAGAGGGGGACCCTTTTTTCAAAAAGGGTCCCCCTCTCGCATCTTTTTCTCTTCGCCTTCCCTACGCCAGTTCGTGGTAAATCGAAGCGATTTCCTCCGGGCTCGGGCGGCGGGGGTTGACCCGGCTGCTGCCGTTTTCCGCCGCTTCCCGGGCCATGTCGGCCAGATCGCCCGTCGGCACGCCCACGTCGCCCAGGGTGCGGGGCAGGGGCAATTCGGCGGCCAGTTCCGTCAGGGCGATGGCGGCCTGGCGCGAGGCTTCGCCCAGGTCCATGCCGTCGATGCACCGTCCGAGGGCCACGGCGATGCGGGCCATGCGCTGGGGGCAGGCCGGCCGGTTGTAGGCTGTGACATGGGGCAGCAGCATGGCGTTGGCCGCGCCGTGGGGCACGCCGTAGCGCGCGCCCATGGGCCGGGACATGGCGTGGACGAGGCCGACCGAGGCGTTGGAAAAGGCCTGCCCCGCCTGCATCTGGGCATAGAGCATGGCCGCGCGGGCGTGGAGGTTGTCCGGGGCGGCCACGGCCATGGCCAGGTTGGCGCCGATGGTTTCGATGGCGGCCAGGGCCAGGGTGTCGGAGAGCGGGGTGGCCAGCTTGGAGACGTAGGCCTCGATGGCGTGGGTCAGCGCGTCCATGCCCGTGGCCGCGGCCACCTTGGGCGGCATGGAGGCGGTCAGTTCCGGGTCGAGGATGGCCGCCGCCGGCATGAGCGTTTCGCCGACCAGGAGCAGCTTGTACTTGCGGGCCGTGTCGGTGAGGACGGCGACCCGCGTCACCTCGCTGCCCGTGCCGGCCGTGGTGGGAATGGCGATGACCGGCGGTCCCTGTTTGAGGCCGGTGACGCCTTCGAGGCTCGCAAGCGGCCCCGGGTTGGCCAGCAGGCAGCTTATGGCCTTGGCCGCGTCCATGGCGCTGCCGCCGCCGAGGGCCACCAGCACGTCGCAGTTGTTTTCCTTGGAGAGTCCCGCGCCCTCCGTCACCGTGTCGAGGCTCGGGTCGGATTCCACCCGGGCAAAGGGCACGGCCGCGACGCCCGCCGCGGCGAGCAGGGCCCGGGTCCGCTCCAGGGAGCCGTTTTTGGTCGAGGAGGAGCGTCCGGTCACGATAAGGGCGGTTTTGCCCAGGCGCGCGGCCTCCCGCCCGACGTGTTCCAGGGCGCGGGGGCCGAATTGGATGCGGGGCGTGGTGCAAAAAAGGCGGGTGGTCGTCATGATGTCTCCTCCGGGGGCGCGGCCGGGTCGGCGGTTACGGGCAGGGGCAGTTCCATGATGAAGGTGCTGCCCCGGCCGAGTTCGGATTCGGCCCAGATGCGGCCGTTGTAATGCTCGACGATCTGCCGGCAGATGGCCAGGCCCAGGCCCGTGCCCTTGCGGCGGCGGCCTTCCTCCACCGTGTCGCCGGCCTGGGCCTGGTGGAACTTGTCGAAGATCTTTTCCAGGGACTCCCGGGGCACGCCCTGGCCGGTGTCGGCCACCTCCACGCGCAGCATGCCGTCGCGCCTGAAGGCCCGCAGCCGCACATGGCCCTCGTCCGTGAACTTGGCGGCGTTGCCGAGCAGGTTGACCAGCACCTGGCTCAAGCGGTCCGGGTCGATCCACAGCTCTGGCAGGTCCGGGGTCAGGTCCATGGAAAAGGCGACTTCCGGCTTGGCCTCGAAGTCGGCGCTGACGGCGTCGGCGGCCCGGGTGATGATGGCGGCCGGCACCACGTTGGCGTCGCGCCACTCGGCCCGGCCGGCCTCGATTTTGGACAGGTCGAGAAAGTCGTTTATCAGCCGGGTGAGCCGTTCGCCCTCGCTTTCGATGATGCCCAGGTTGTCCGTTATGCGCTTGGCCTGGCGGCGCAGGCGGTCGCCTGGACCGCTCCCTTGGGCGAATGGGGCGAAAAACCGGTTGAAGTCGCGGGCGATGAGCTTGGCGAAGCCCATGATGGAGGTCAGCGGCGTGCGCAGGTCGTGGGAGACCGTGGCCAGGAAGCCCGATTTGAGCCGGTCGAGTTCGGTCAGGCGCGTATTGGCCGCTTCCAGCTCCGCCGCCTTTTCGGCCAGCCGGCCGGTGCGTTCCTTGACGGCCTCGCGCAGGTGGCGGTTTAGGATTTCCAGCCGCCGCTCGGCCCGCAGCCGGGCCGTGACGTCGGACATGGTGCCTTCGGTGTAAAGCGGGGTGCCGGTCGCGTCGCGCACCAGCCGGATGTTGAGGCGCACCCAGATGGTCTGGCCGTCGCGGCGCACGAAACGCACCACCAGGCCGGCGACGCTCCCCTCGTCCACCAGGCGGCGCAGCATGTCGCGGCGCTCCTCGGGATTGTGGAAAAGCTGCCGGCCGACGTCGACGACGCCGTCCATGAGCGCCTGGGGCGAGTCGTAGCCGAGGATGTCGGCCATGGCGGCGTTGGCCGAGAGGATGCGGCCGTCGAAGGTGGTCTGGAAAATGCCCTCGGTGGCGTTCTCGAAAATGTCGCGGTAGTTGCGCTGGGCGGCCGAGAGGCGCTTGACCGTGGAGCGCATGGTGCGCCCGAGGCTTTGGAGTTCGAAACGCAGGCCGGCCAGTTCCGCCGGATCGCCCGGGTCGTCCCCCAGGCTGACCCGGGCGGCGTAGCGCTCCAGGCGGGACAGCGGCTGGATGATCCGCCAGCGCAGGACCCCGGCCAGGACCAGGGCCAGGGCGGCATTGAGTCCCAGGATGCGCAGGATGATGCGCGCAAGCGATTGGCGCAGGTCCTCCTCGACGAAGCGGCGGGTGGCGAACAGATCGAGGGTGCCGAGCGGCTTGTTTTCGTAGCGGATTTCGCGCCGTTCCCCGATGACGTCGGAGAGGGCCGGCCGTTCGGTCGCGACCGAGGGGTTCCAGGCCCGGTCCCGGGTGCGGCCGATGGCGACGCCCTTGTTTCCGTGTTCGGTCACCACGACCGCGGCGATGCGTTCGTTGCGCATGACGCCGTCGATGAGACGGGCGGCATGGTCCTTTTCCAGATACCACAGCGGCATGGCCAGGTTGTCGGCGAGCTGGTCGGCTATGGCCGAGAGGTCGTAGCGCAGCTCCGCCTCCAGCCGCTGCTTTTCGCTGAGATAGTCCAGCGAACCGAACGCGGCCAAAAGCAGCGTGTTGACGCATACGACCGTGAGCAACACCGCGCCGCCAACAGAGCGCGTCAGAGAGAAGCGGGCGGAGGTCATGCCGTCGGGATTCCCGGTGGAGTTGGGGGGCGCGCGCCTCGCGGCCAAGCCACGCCGTCATTTATGAAGGCGGTTAAACGCTACCATCGCCTCCGGCAAATGGAAAGCGCGGGTAGGGTAAAATCCTTGCGCCCACCGCAAGGCGGGGATATCGGTTGACCAACGCGTATGAGTCTTTCCACAATCCGTACCGCCGCGCTTTTGGGCGTCGACGCCTATCCCGTGACCCTGGAAGTCGATCTGGCGCGGCAGGGCATGCCGTCTTTCACCATGGTCGGGCTGGCCGAGGGGGCGGTGCGCGAGAGCAAGGAGCGGGTGTTCGCGGCGCTTAAAAACGCGGGGCTGCGGCTTCCGCCGGCGCGCATCACCGTCAACCTGGCCCCGGCCGACATGCGCAAGGAGGGCTCGGGCTACGATCTGCCCCTGGCCCTGGCCCTGCTCGCGGCCGTGGAGGCGATTGCGCCGGACGCCGCGTCCGGGTATTTTCTGGCCGGCGAATTGTCCCTTACCGGCGAACTCAAACCCGTGCCCGGCATCCTGCCCCTGGCCGCCCGCGCCCGGCGCGACGGCGCCAAGGGGCTCGTGGTTCCCCTGGCCAACGCCGCCGAAGCGGCAGTGGTCGAGGGGCTCTCCGTGTATCCGGCGGCCGATTTGGCCCAGGTGCTGCGCTTTTTCAAGGCCGAGGAGGACATCGCCCCGGCGGTCGCGCCGCCTTTTGCCGCTGTCGGGGACGGAAATGGCTTTGCCGAGGACTTCGCCGAGGTCAAGGGTCAGGAGCACGCCAAGCGGGCGGTGGAGATCGCGGCCGCGGGCGCGCACAACCTGCTTTTCATCGGCCCGCCGGGTTCGGGCAAGACCATGCTGGCCAAGCGCATCCCCACGGTGTTGCCGCCGCTGCGCTTCGACGAAGCGCTCGAAGTCACGACCATCCATTCCGTGTCCGGCCGGCTGGAGCCCGGTTCCGGGCTGCTCGCGGCCCGGCCCTTTCGCAGCCCGCACCACACCATTTCCGACGCCGGGCTCATCGGCGGCGGCTCCTACCCGCGTCCCGGCGAGGTGTCCATGGCCCACCGGGGGGTGCTTTTTCTTGACGAGTTGCCGGAATTCAAGAAATCCGTCCTGGAAGTGCTGCGCCAGCCGCTGGAGGACGGGAAGGTCACCATCGCCCGGGCGGCGGTGTCGTTGTCCTACCCGGCCGACGTGATGCTGGTTGCGGCCATGAATCCCTGTCCGTGCGGCTACATGGGCGACGAGCGGCATGCCTGCACCTGCGGCGAGGCCGAGGTGCGGCGCTACCGGTCGCGGCTATCCGGGCCGCTGCTCGACCGCATCGACTTGCAGGTGGAGGTACCGGCCGTGCCGTACAAGGCGCTTCGGGAAGACGCCTCGCCCATCACCTCGGCGGTCATGCGGGAGCGCGTGGCAACGGCGCGGGCTGTCCAGGCGGCGCGTTACGCCGGGCTTCCCTTCGCGGTCAACAGCCGTCTGTCCGGGAGTTCGCTGGCGCGTTTTTGCCGGCTCTCGGCCGAAGGACACGCGTTTTTGGAAGGCGCGGTGCGGCGGCTGGGGCTTTCGGCCCGGGCGCACACCCGGATTTTGCGCATTGCCCGCACCATCGCCGACCTGGACGGCGACGCGGACCTGCGCGTCGAGCATCTGGCCGAGGCCGTGAACCTGCGCAATCTGGACCGGCAGCGGATTGTTTGAAGCTTTTCGGGAATCCCGCCCCTCTGACCGGGGCGATTCCCTTATTTGCAAAGAGGGTAATCATGACATTGCGTTCAAGCGAGGATTTGGAAAAGTTGCGGGCCATCGGGGCCATCGTGCGCATGAGTCTCGAGGCCATGGCCGAGGCGGCGAAGCCCGGCATGACCACGGCCGAACTGGACGCCGTCTGCGCCTCCGTGCTGGCCGCCCATGGGGCCGAAGGCTCGCCGGCCAAGGTCTACGGTTTTCCGGGCACGGCCTGCATCAGCGTCAACGACGAGGCCGTGCACGGCATTCCCGGGCCGCGCAAGCTGGCCGAAGGGGACCTTGTCAAGTGCGACGTCACGGCGGAAAAGGACGGCTACGTGGCCGATTCCGCCATCACCGTGCGCGTGGGCAAGGTGGACCGCAAGGCCGACGCCCTGGTGCGCTGCGCCCAGAGCGCTTTTCGCCAGGGGATGCAGGCGGCGCGACCCGGCAATTACGTCCGGGACATCGGCAAGGCGGTGGAGGCGGAAGTGCGCCGTTGGGGCTTCGATGTGATCCGGGAATTGTGCGGCCACGGCGTGGGGAGTTCCATCCACGAGGAGCCTTGCGTGCCGAATTATTGCGATCCGAGGTCCCAGGATAAGCTGACCGAGGGGCTGGTCATCACCATCGAGCCCATCATCGCCGCCGGCAAGGGGCGGGTGCGGGTGCTCCCGGACAAGTGGACCATTCGTACGCGGGACCGCAGCCTTTCCGCGCATTACGAACACACCCTGGTCGTGACCAAGGACGGCCCGCTGCTGGTGACGGCGGCGTAAGAAACGCTTCGCCCCGTCGCCGGATGACCGGCGGCGGGGCGGACGCCCCCTCGGAAGCGCCGCAGGCGTCACCGGCAGACAGGCAGGGGGGGGGCGTTTTTTTCGGCCGTTATTTTTCCGTTCCGCCTTTCCCGGGCAGCCTGCATTCCAGCAGGTTGTGAAAGCGAAGGTCCGCATTGAGCCGGCGGCAGGCGAGGCCGGGATAGGTTTTTTCCAGCCGGGCCGCGACCACGTCGGGGAACCCGGTGATCACGAGCGCTTCGCCGCCCGGCCCGAACCGCAGGGCATCGTCGCTGGCGCACACCGAATGCGCCACCCCGAACCGCTTCAGGTACCAGGGCATGGAGAGTTCATCCACGTCCTTCTTCATGACATTGACCGGGATATCCCGGCCTTTTTCGGCTTGTCGGGTCAGATCGACGATCCCCCGGACATCGTAAAAATACTGGTGCCAGTTGCTGTAGGTGTTCAATAGCCGTTGGCCGGTGGCGATATCCGTGGTCCAGGATCGCTCCAGCCTGTGGACGGTCATGACGAACGTGCCGCCCATGCCGAGAATCAGCAATGCGATGACCGGCGTCTTGTAGCGTTGCAGCTTTGGGATGCGAAAAATGGCGTCAAAGCAGGCCACGACGAGCAAGGAGAACACGCCGACGAGATTGACGTAGAGCCGATAGATGTAATTATCCCCACGTACGAAGCTGGCAAGAAAGGGGATTGCATATATGGTGAGAAAAAGCAGGAGAAAAGGGGAACGATAGGCCTTTTTCCAGAGGGCAAGGGTGAGGCCGAGCGCAAGAATGACGATCAGATAAAAACGGTTTGATAAAAAAAACAGGAACATTGTCGGCGTGACATCGGTCAATATGGGTAGTGAGAACAAGCCCAGTGAGGTGACGAACCTGTTGTGGATCACTTCCCCCAAAACAGGGGCATAGAGCAGGCTGGCGATGCCCACGGAGCAGCAGAGGCCGATGACGATGTTACGGGAATATTTCCAATCAGCTTGTTTTCGGAGGACGGCAACCAGCAGCACGAGTGTAAAATATACGCCGATTGCGAAAAGAACGTAAAGATTGAGTGGTATCGTATAGAGAAGGAGTGAGAAGAGAAGGGTCATCCACACGAGGGAACGTGTTTTTTGGCGTTGTGCGTAGTCGATGGCGAAGTACAGGCCTGCCGCCAGCAGCGCCATGCTCAAGACGTAGCCGCGTACCTGGGTGGCGAAATTATAGAAGGGAATGGATGTCGCGGCGACGGCGACGCACAATATTCCTGTCCGCGTGCCGTAGAGCTTGCGCCCGATCAGGAACAGGAAAAAGAGAAACAGCAGCGCATACATCAACATGAGGAGGCGAATGGCCCAGGGATGCAGGATAAGCAGTTGCAAGTCATGCAGGCCGATGCAGGAAAGATAGATGTTGTTGAGTATGTTTAAAAAAATATGATTATTGGGGAAGCTGTAGTCCGTGACTGTTTTTTTGAGCGGTACGCAGGCGTAGAGGAGAAAGGTCGTTAGTTCATCGTACCAGAAATCGAGATTGATATAACGCGTGAGTGTGAAATAAAGGAAGGGGCCGACTGCAAGGATGGATAACAGCGGATTGATGCAAAAATTCCGACGATGTTGCGGCGCCACGGACGCTTCCTCCTTTTGCCTGGTCGAAGCGGTCACGACGCCTAGCACGCCGCCAATGGAGATGCAATTGACAATCCAGAGGCGGGCGTTGGCTTGTTTGGGCTACGTTTCCACCACCTTGGCCACGGCCCGCAGGAGTTGCCCCATCTCGCAGGGTTTGGTCACGAATTCGTCCATGCCGGCCGCCAGGAACCGCTTGCGGTCCCCCTCCAGCGCGTAGGCCGTCAGCGCCACCACCGGCAGCCGTCGGCTCGTGCCCGGCACCTCGCCGTTGCGGATGTGGGCAACCGCCGCCAACCCGTCCATCACCGGCATCTGCACGTCCATGATCACCACGTCCACCCGTTCCAGGGCCAGCTGGCGCAACGCCTCCTCGCCGTTGCCGGCCTCGATCACCGTATGCCCGAGCTTGCGCAAGCTGCGGGCCAGGGCCAGCCGGTTGACCGCCTCGTCTTCCACCACCAGGAATTTGAGCGGCGGCAGCACGGCCGGCGGCGCCGTTTCCGCTTTGGTCGGCGGCGTGGCCACGGGCCACATGGGCAGGGTCACGGTGAAGCTGCTGCCGAATCCCGGCTGGCTTTCCACTTCGATGCTGCCGCCCAAAAGTTCCGCGATGCGGTTGGCGATGGACAGCCCCATGCCCGTGCCGCCGAAACGCTTGGTCAGGCATTCTTCGCCCAGGGTGAAACTCTCGAAAATGGCGGTCTGCTTCTCCTTGGCGATGCCGACCCCGGTGTCGGTGACGGTAACGGCCAGGCATACGCCGGAAAAGTCCTTGGACACGTGGACCCGCGAGACGGCTCCCGGTTGTCGGTGGTCGTAGGGCCCGACGACCATGGACACGCCGCCGGTCGGCGTGAAGCGAATGGCGTTGCCGAGCAGATTGGCGATGATCTGGCGCAGGCGGAACGGGTCGCCGAGCAGCTTGTCCGGGATGGCGGGATCGATCTCCAGGGAAAGGGTCAGCCCGGCCAGCCCGGCCCGTACCGAAAACGCGTCGCGAAGCGAAGTCAGCAGCCGGTGCAGGGAAAATTCACGCAACATGGGCGAAAGCGATCCGGATTCGACGCTGGCCAGCTCCAGCAGGTTGTCGACGATCTCCACCAACTTGTCGGTGGAATCGCGCACGGTCTGCCAGTATTCGGCCTCGCGCCCGGTGGCTCCCTCGAGGATCGCCAGCTGGGCCATGCCCAGGATGCCGTTGATGGGGGTGCGCAGTTCGTGGCTGATGTTGGCCAGGAACTGGGTCTTGGCCTCGTTGGCCGCCTCGGCCCGGCGTCTGGCGGATACGAGTTCCTCTTCCACTTCCAGCCGCGCCGCGCCCACGTCGAAAAGCGTGGCCAGCCGCTGCACCGCCCGGGTGTCGCGTTCGGCATAGGGGCGTTTGGCCCCGGTCAGCAGGATGAGCCCCCTTGGGCCGTATCGGGCGTGGCGTAGCGGCATGGCCAGAAACCGGCCGCCCAGCCCCTGTCGGGAAAGACAAGGAGTGTACGCGTCCAACGAGACAGGCTCGTTTTGCCGGATGACGGTTCCCTCGTTGAGCGTTGCGGCAAAGGGCCCGGAATAGCGGCCGAGGTTGTCCGGGTAGAATTCGCAGTCCGCGAGCGGTTGGGGCGTCCCTCGGCCGTTGGGACCCGCCGTCGCCAGCCAGTCCACACGCCCGGTGCGCTGATCCGCAAGGCCGATGCTCCCGGCCGGGCTGTCGGTAAGGGTCATCGCCCGTTCGAGGATCAGGGCGCCCATGGCGGGCTGGTCGAGGTCCCCGGCCACCAGCCCCTTGGCCGTATCGGCCATGGCCGCGCTGACGCGCAGGGCCTGGCGCAGGAGCCCCGCCGTGCGTTCGCGCGCCGCCGAAACATGGAGAAAATGCAAGCCGTGGGAGACGTCGGCGGCCATCTGGTCGAGCAGTTCGATTTCTTCTTGGCGGAACTCGCGCGGTTGCAGATCATAAATGGACAACGCGCCCACCACCCGGCCGTCCACGACGAGCGGGAAGGCCAGAGCCGAGACGTAATGCTCCATGGCCGCCGGCCGGTTGGGCCATTCCTTGAAAAACGCTTCTTCCCGGATGTCGGGCACCACGCTCATGCGCCCGCTTCGGATGGCCGTGGCCGCCGGACCGCGTCCCCGTGGCCCCGCGTCGTAGCGGACGTCCAGGGCCTCGAGCCAGAGCGCTTCCGCTCCGGCCCGGGCCGCGATCCGCACCCGCTTGTCCGGCCCCGGTTCGGCCATGCCCACCCAGACCAGGTCATAGCCGGATTTCTCGACCAGCACCCGGCACACGCTGTCCAGGAAGGATTGCGGGTCCCTGGCCCGGACAAGCTCATGATTGACCGCGCCGAGCGCCGTAAGCGCCTGGTTGGTCCGGACAAGCTCGGCCTGGGCGGCATCGATTTCCAGGCCGCGCCGCCGCAGCGTACGCTTCAGCCTGGCCTGCCTGTCGACCAGAAGCCCCACCAGAAGCCCCGGCACCAACGCCAGCAGCACGACGGCGATATAGAAAAAACGCAAGCCCCACACATCCCACGTCAGCCAGAGATGCTCACGATACCACGAAGCGGTGATCGCCAGCACCACGGCCAGGGCCAGGGCCGTGCCCAGGCCCGCCGCCAGGGGCAGGGCGACGCCGGCATCGGGCGCATGTTGCTGATTGGGCCGTCGGGTCACGTGGTTTCTCTCCAGTGTTTACGATTACCCCGTGTCGGGAAAAAACGGAAGCGGCTTGCGTGCCCGCGCTCTCTTTTGCGAGGGGGCCCCAGTCGGGGAAAACGCGTGGAGCCTTGACGCGCGGGGGCCGGCTGGCGTAAAAAAAGTTGTTGCGCCAATGCGCCAAACGATCCGAAGGAGTGAAGGCTATGAGCATCGTAACGGAACTTGTCACGAATATGGGCCATTCCACCGAGCAGGGCTTCTTCGGGGTGACGGCCATTTACGTTTACATGGCCATTATCGTCGTCACGGCCTTCGTGCGCATTCGCCAGTCCCTGAAAAAGGACCATCACTAGACCGCCGTCCCTGAACAGGGGCCGCCGCAAGGCGGGGCGGCATCCCGTCCGGTCCGGACGGGAGCCATACCGAAACAAAACGCCCCGGGCGCGGGAGTTCCACCGTGCGCCCGGGGCGTTCTTGTTTTTTTGCATGGCCGGGCGGGCGCTATCCCTCCCGGATCATCTCCATCAGATATTGGCCATAGGCGTTCTTGAGCATGTCGCTGGCCAGCTTCTCCACATCGCCGGCCGTGATGTAGCCCATGCGGAAGGCGATCTCCTCGGGACAGGCCACCAAAACCCCTTGCCGCTCCTGCATGGCCTGCACGAAGCTCGACGCCTGCAACAGCGATTCATGGGTGCCCGTGTCGAGCCAGGCGTAGCCGCGCCCCAGAAATTCCACCCGCAGCTTGCCGCGCTTCAAATACACGTTGTTGAGATCCGTGATCTCGAGCTCGCCCCGGGCCGAAGGCTTGAGCCCCTCGGCGATCGACACCACCTCGTTGTCGTAAAAATACAGCCCCGTCACAGCGAACTTGGACTTGGGCTCCTTGGGCTTCTCTTCGATGCTGATGACGTTTTTTTGCGCATCGAACTCCACCACGCCATAGCGGTGCGGATCGCGCACCTTGTAGCCGAACACGATGCCGCCGTCCGTCAGCTTGGCGCAGCGCTGCAACACCGTGGCCAGCCCCTGGCCGTAAAAGATGTTGTCCCCGAGCACCAGGCTCACCGTGTCGTTGCCGATGAATTCCTTGCCGAGCAAAAACGCCTGGGCCAGGCCCTCGGGCTTGGGCTGCACCTTGTAGGAGAGCGACATGCCGAGGCTCGTGCCATCGCCGAGCATCTCCCGGAACCGGGGCAGGTCCGAGGGCGTGGAAATGATGAGGATGTCCCGAATGCCGGCCAGCATCAACACGGACAGCGGATAGTAGATCATCGGCTTGTCATAAATGGGCAGGAGCTGCTTGCTCACCACCCGCGTAATCGGATAAAGCCGCGTTCCCGAACCGCCAGCCAGTATGATGCCTTTCATCCGTGCTCCTCGCTTCGCTTGATTATCCGCCTGTCCCGGACGTATCGTTGGCACGCTTTTGACCCAACCCGCAAAAAACCGCAAGGTCCGCAAAGGAAGCCGCCATGCCCGAGCCCCTGCGCCTCCTCGCCGATGCCCCGCTTGCCCTGGCCGTCGCCGACCGCCTGCACCTCGTCGAGACGTCCGCTCCGGAATACGCCCCGCGTCTGACCGTCGCCGCCGGCCGGCGGCCGCGCCTTGCCCCCGGCACGGTCCTTACGTCCGCCGCCGGCCCGAGCCTGCGGATCGAAGGCGCTTTTTCCCGGCCCGGCGACGACGATATCCCCGCCAGCCGCGTCCACGTCGCCGCCGTCCTCACCCCCGGGGACCTGCCCGCCGGCGAAACCGCCTTCACCACCGAAAAATCCGGCCTTTCCCTGGCCTGGATCACCCTCAGCGACAAGGGCAGCCAGGGACTTCGCGCCGATACCGCCGGCCCGGCCATCGCCACGGCCTGCGCCGCCGCCCTGCCCGTCGCCCTGGCCAAAGGACACATCATCCCCGACGAACCCGCCATGCTCAAGGCGCTGCTCGTCGACCTCGCCCTCACCCAGGGCTACGACCTCATCGTCACCACCGGCGGCACCGGCCTGTCTCCCCGCGACACCACCCCCGAATCGACCCTCGCCGTCATCGAAAAACGCCTGCCCGGATTCGAAACGGCCATGCTCACCGCCTCCCTGGCCAAAACGCCCCACGCCATGCTCTCCCGCGCCATCGCCGGCACCCTCGGCCAAGCCATCATCGTCAACGTGCCCGGATCGCCCAAAGCCGTGCGCGAGACCCTCGCCGCCATCCTGCCCGCCATCCCCCACGGCCTCGACAAGCTGCGCGGCGACCCCAGCGACTGCGCCCAGGCGTAGGCGTAGAAGCGCGGGGCGGCGAGGAGGCGGAAGCGGGGCTCTGCCCCGGACCCCGCCGGGAGGCGAGCGCGCCCCCCGGACCCCCCTTCTCGGCTCTGGCTTGTCGGGAATGGCATTGGTTGTCGGGGAGTCGGTTGGGTAAAGATGGAGGCGGAATTTGTCGGGACGGTGCATGTCGCTGCGCGACAAGCTCGTCCCAAGCAAATTCCGCCTCCACCACGCCGGTCGCCCCAAAGGGGCGACATTCAGAAATATTGCTTGTTCTTAAAATGCGGCGCTTCGCCGCTGGCGTGGTTGTTGCCGCAATCGCGTCCGGCGTCGAGGCGCGAAGCGCCTCGTGTCGCCGGGCCGATTGCGGCAACAAATATTCGTCGTCCCACCGTCCATCTCCATCACCTCCCATCATCCCAACCCGGTAAAGGGAGGTCCGGAGGGCATCAAGCCCTCCGGCGGAGTGCAGAGGCGGAGCCTCTGCCGGGGTCCGGGGCAGCGCCCCGCCAGTCCTAGCCTTTCCTCTCTCCCGCCAGAATCGCCAGCGCGTTGACGGTCGCGCCGGCCAGGGCCGAGCCGCCTTTGCGGCCGGAGATGCTGATCCAGGGCACGTCGGAGCGGGTCATGAGCAGCGCTTTGGATTCGGCGGCGTTGACGAAGCCGACGGGCATGCCGATGACGAGGCTGGGGGCCGGGGCTCCGGCGTCCAGGCGTTTGACGAGGCGCAGCAGAGCGGTGGGGGCGTTGCCGATGGCGAAAATGATGGGGCCTTGGAGGGTATCGAGGGCGGCGTCCATGGCGGCGGCGGCGCGGGTGCCGTTGGCGGCTTTGGCGGCGGCGACGACGGCCGGGTCGTTGAGCAGGCAGCGCACGGAGCAGTGAAGCGGGGTGAGGCGTCTGGTCGGGATGGCGCAGCGGGCCATTTCGGTGTCGGTGACGATGGTCGCGCCGCCGGCCAGGGCGGTGAGTCCCGCCTGGACGGCGTCCGGGGAGAAGCGCACGAGGTCGAGCATTTCGAAGTCGGCGGTGGTGTGGATGAGCCGGCGCACGATGGTCCACTGGTGGCCGGCGAAGGGACGCGGTTCGGGGGTTTCGGCGTCGATGATGGCCAGCGAGCGCGCTTCGATGGCGTCCGGGGCGGTGACGGGCTGGATTTCGGGAATCTCGGGCATGGTGCACCTCTTGGCGGGATAGGTACCTGTGTTTCGGGGAGGGGCCAAGGGGTGGAAAGGGAACTTGTGGGGTTGACGGTAGCACGAATAATAGATTAGTAACAAATATTGATAATGAAGTTTAATTACATACATAAGAGGATCTCTGTGCCGTGAGAAAGCTGCTGTTGGTCCTGGGGTTGGTGCTGGGAATGGGCGCGGCGTGTCCGGCGGTGGCGCACGAGATCGCCATCAAGCCGGGAACGTGCGCGGCGACGGTGGGCAAGGCCGTGCCGTTTGGCGTGCATTCCGCCCATGTCTTCATTGTCAGCGAGGAGCTGGAGACGCCGGCGGACGTCAAGGCGTTTGCCGTGACCGACGGCAAGCCTGTGGAAGTGAAGCTGACCCCGGATGCGAAGACCTTTGTGTTCAACGGGCAGGCGACGTTCGCCAAGCCGGGGGCGGGGCTGATTTTGGTGCACCGGCTGCCGCAGGTCTGGAGCCTGACGCCCGAGGGCATGAAGAAGGGCACGAAAAAGGATCTGCCCGGAGCGACCAAGAGCAACAGCTATGAAAAGTTCGCCAAGGCCATTGTGTCTGTCGGCGGCAGCGACGCCGGTTTCGACGCCGTGGTCGGGCAGAAGCTGGAGCTTGTGCCGCTGACCGATCCGGCCAAGGTGAAGGTCGGCCAGGACATGGACGTGAAGGTGCTTTTGGACGGCAAGCCCACGCCGGCCGTGGTGCTGGCGACGTATGATGGTTTCACAAAAAATCCCAACAGTTACGCCTATTACACCGAAACCGGCGATGACGGCGTGGCCAAGGTGCGGATCACGCATCCGGGGCTGTGGATGGTGCGCACCGAGATGAAGGGCCCGTCGGCGGACAAGACCATCGACCGGGAAGCCTTGCGCTCCACGCTGACGTTTTGCGTGCGGTAACGATGCGCAAGATCGGTTCTCTTTTCGCGGCGGTCGCCGTGTGGGCGGTGATGGTCGGGCACCCCGTCATCGTTTCCGCGCACGGCGTCGGCTCGCGGGAAATGGACCCGGGCGCGGCCAGGGCCATGGAATTCCTCTACGCCGACGGGGAACCCATGGCCTTCGCCCAGGTCAAGGTGACGGCCCCGGGAAAGGAGGGGACGCTTTATCAAAGCGCCCATGCCGATGCCCGGGGTCGCTTCGCCTTTGTCCCGTCCGGGCCTGGGGTCTGGAGCGTGGCCGCTTCCGATGGCCAGGGGCACCGGGCCGTGCATATGGTCACGGTTGCGGCGCAGGCCGCGTCCGCCAAGCCCGCGCCGCCGGTAGTCCAGGCTGGGAGCGGGGCGATCGGTCCCGGTTGGCGGGAAATTGCCCTGGGCCTCAGTGTGCTGGGCAATGTGGCCCTCGTCGCGGCGCTGCTGCGTCGCCGGGCCGGCCGGAAAGGGGCTGTTCGAACCTGATTTTCTCCCGCCCCCTCTTGATTGCCGCGGCGTCGGGTCGTTCCGGCGTCGCGGTTTTTTTTGGGTGTCGTGATGATTTTGATCTTGATTATTATTTTCAACTTGATTAGAGATGAACCCACGTCGACCGGGATATCCCGACAGACGGAGGCGATCGCCGCCGGCTTTGGCTCGGCGGGCGGCCCGAAAAAAGGAAGCCCCGACTGTCCCCGGGGCTGTCCATAGAGCGCATCCCACAAAACCTCCACAACCCTCAAACCCCACGACGGCGGCCGGGACCGAAAGGTTCCGGCCGTTTGTCGTCGGCCGGGCTGCGCCGCCGGCGCGTGTCATGAAAATCTACGGCGCGGCCACGCCAGGAGCGGCCGCCCGGCGCAGCTCCTCCAGAAACCGATCGGGATCGCCGGGGCTCACCACCACGCCGTAGCCGAGGGTCGTGGGCACGTAGACGGCCCGGGCCTTGTCCGTGACGAAGACCAGCGCATTTTCGCCGTCGTCCAGGCGGAACCAGCCGGCCGAAAGACCGGGCAGGCCCACGCCGTTGCGGCGCCATTTGAGGCTTTTGGGACCCTTCCGGCCGAGGTCCACCCGCTTGGCCTCCCCGGCGTTTACGGCGGCAAGCGGGATGTCGCGGCCGTAGAGTCCGCCGCGCACCACCAGCTTGTCGCCGCGAAGGGCTATTTCCGCCCGGGCCGCGCCGTTTATCATGTAGGTCAGGAAGAAAAACAGGCCCACCCACAACACCAGCATGCCCCCGAAAAGGGCCGTCAGCCACCCCGTCTTGACGGCGCCTGCGGCCATGGGGAAGACGTGACCGAGTTCCATGCGCGCTCCTTGCTGCGATGTCCCGATAGCGACGCCCGGGCCGGGGAGACGTAGCACGGCCCGGCGGCGCGCGTCACGTCCCGGCGAGGGGCCGCTTGCCGCCGTACGCCTGGGACTGTAAGGTCCGGCGGCGGCCAACCCGGCCGACACGAAACGGAAACGGCGGCCCATGATCTGGTTTTTCCTGGCCTGCGTCACGGCCCTGACCCAGGCGGTCAAGGACACCTTTCTCAAGCGGGCGCTCGGCGGCATCGACCCCGCCCTGGTCATGTTCGCCTATTGCGTGGCGGCATCGGTCTTTTTGTGGTCGTTCGCCGCCGCATCCCCCGGGCCGGTCATCGGCGACAGCTTCTGGCCGCTGCTGCTTGTCGGCGGGACGCTTGGCGGCGTGACCTACTGGCTCTACGGCCGGGCCCTGGCCGCGGGCGATCTGTCCCTGACGCTCCCCATGCTGGCCTTCACGCCGCTGTTTCTCCTTTTCACCTCGCCCGTGACCGTGGGCGAATTTCCCGAGCCGGCCGGCGTGGGCGGCATCCTGCTCGTGGTCTCTGGCGCGTATGTCCTTAATTTGCGCGAGAGCCGTCACGGTCTGCTCGGGCCGGTGCGGGCGCTTCTCGTCAACAAGGGCTCCCGGCTGATGCTTCTGGTGGCGCTCATCTGGAGTGTGGGGGCCAATGTGGACAAGCTGGGGCTCACCGCTTCCTCGCCGCCGGTCTGGGGCGCGGCGGTCTATACGGCCACGGCGTTGGCCCTTTTCCCGGGCGTCGCCGCCGGGGTGCCGCATATCCGCCGCCAGCTCGCCCGCGCGCCGTGGGCGCTTTTGACAGCTGGGTTCCTCGAGGCGGTGGGACTTTTTTGTCAGATGCAGGCCCTGCCGCTCACCCAGGTGTCCTACGTCATCGCGGTCAAGCGCTTGAGCATCGTTTTTGGCGTGCTCCTCGGCGCGTTTGTCCTGCGCGAACCCGATCTGGCCCATCGTCTGCCGGGCGCTCTTTTGATGGTCGCGGGCGTTTTCTTTATTGCGGTTTTCGGATAATAGGGCCGACCGATCTTGTTTTCTGGAGCCCCCGCATGAGCCGTTATCGCTTTATTCCCGAACTTTCTCCCGAAGCCCTGACCGATATCCAGACCAAAGGCCTCAACTGGACCTGCCGTCACGCCTTCGACGGCAGCCCCGTCTACCGGGAGCGGCTCTCCGGGGGCGGCTATGAGCCCGGCCGGGAACTGACCCTGGACGACCTGACCAGTCTGCCCGTGACCACGGTCGAGGACCTGCGCCAGGGCTATCCCCTGCCGCTTCTCTGCGTGCCCGAGGAGCAGGTCGTGCGCATCCACGCCTCTTCCGGCACCACCGGCAAACGCAAGATCCTGGCCTACACCCAGGGCGACATCGACACCTGGAAGGACATGTTCGCCCGCTGCTACGAGCTGGCCGGGCTGACCACCCTCGACCGGGTGCAGATCGCCGTGGGCTACGGCCTGTGGACGGCCGGCGCGGGCTTCCAGCTCGGCTGCGAGCGGTTCGGGGCCATGGCCCTGCCGGTCGGGCCGGGCAATATGGAAATCCATCTGCAGCTTCTCGAGGACATGGGCACGACCTGCCTGTGCTCCACGGCTTCCATGGCCCTGCTCATGGCCGAGGAAGTGCAAAAGCGCGACATGAAAAAGCGGCTCAAGCTCAAGAAAGTCATTTTCGGGGCCGAGACGCACACCGACAAGATGCGCCGCCGGTTCGAAAAGTGGCTGGGCCTCGAGGAGAGCTTCGACATCACCGGCATGACCGAGCTGTACGGCCCGGGCGCTGGGCTCGAATGCTCCGCCCACGACGGCATCCACTACTGGGCCGACAAGTTCATCCTGGAAGTGCTCGATCCCAACACCCTGCGGCCCGTCGCTCCCGGCGAGGTGGGCGAGATGGTGGTGACGAGCCTTTGCAAGGAGGCCGCGCCGCTGATTCGCTACCGCACCCGGGACCTGACGCGCCTTTTGCCCGAGCCCTGTCCCTGCGGCCTGTCCCTGCCGCGCCACGACCGCATTCTCGGCCGTTCCGACGACATGTTCGTCTTTCGCGGGGTCAACATCTACCCCGGCCAGATCGCCAGCGTCCTGGAAGATTTCAAGGACGTGGACAGCGAGTTCCAGATCCGACTCATCCGCCGCGACGGCCGCGACCAGATGGTGCTCAAGGTCGAGCGCAAACCCTCGGCCGGGAGCGACCTGGACCAGAATCTGTCCGAAGCCATCTCCACCTCGTTGCGCAAGCACCTGTTCGTGCGCATCTGGGTGGAAATCCTCGCCCCCGGCAGCCTGCCCCGCAGCTGCGGCAAGACCAAGCGCGTCCACGACGACAGGAATGGGATAGATTAGAGGAGAAGAGGGGAAAAGAAGAAGATGCGAGAGGGGGACCTTTTTTGAAAAAAAGGTCCCCCTCTCGCGCTCTCCCCTCCAAAAAACTTTCAACAATTACAGATGAGTAGCGCAAGTATACCGTAACCGGTAAAAGTCTTTGGAAGGAGGGGTTGGGGGGAAACTTTTCGTAAGACAAAGTTTCCCCCCGGCTCTTTCAATGCCCCATGACCGGCTTGGCGCCTTTGCGCGAGCGGCGCAGGAGCAGCACTCCCGGAATGCACAGCAGGCACAGGTAGGCCATCACCCGGAAGCTGTCCATGTAGGCGAGCAGGGTGGCCTGTTGCACGAGCAGGTCGTAGGCGAGGCCCATGGCCTTGAGCTTGGCCGTCACCGCGTCGGCGTGGCGCGCGAGGTAGGTCTGCAAGGCTTGCAGGTAGGCCTGGAAGCGCGGGCTGTCGGCCCGGAGATGGCCGCCAAGAAGCATCTGGTGCGCCTGGGCTCCCCGGTCCACCACGGCGATCAGCGCCGCGATGCCGACGCTGCCCCCGATATTGCGCATGAGGTTGAAGATGCCGGCCGCGTTGCCCATCTGTTCGTTGGCCAGGTTGGACATGGCCTGGGTGGTCAGGGGCACGAAGACCAAGGCCATGGACAGCCCGAGCAGCACGCTCGGCCAGATGATGGCCGCGATCGAGATGTCGAGGTTGATCTCCGCGAACCGGTACGACGAATAGGCCATGAGCACGAAGCCGCCGCCGATGAGCACCCGGTTGTCCACCTTGCCGATGATCCGGCCCACGAAGATCATGGCGATGATGGCCCCGATGCCCCGGGGACTGAGGGCCATGCCGCTGTCGAAGGCGGAGTAGCCCATGAGGTTTTGCATGAAAAGCGGCAGCAGGGTGATGGCGCTGTAGAGCACCACGCCGACCACGGCGATCATGGCGGTGCAGGCGGCGAAATCGCGGTCGCGCAGCACGCGCAGGTCGACCAGCGGATGGGCGGTGCGCAGCTCCCACCAGATGAAAGCCAGCATGGAGGCGAGGCTCACCCCGGAAAACCAGCGGATCCACACGGCGGCGAACCAGTCCACCTCCTGGCCCCGGTCGAGCACGATCTGGAGCGTGGACAGCCAGGCCACCATGAAAAGGAAGCCCACGTAATCGATCTTGCCGGCCCGGCGGGACTTGGCCTCCAGCAGATACGGCGGGTCCTCCAGGAACGTCTGGCACATGAGCAGGGCGGCGATCCCCACCGGCAGGTTGATGAAAAAGATCCAGCGCCAGGACATGTTGTCCGTGATCCAGCCGCCTAAAAGTGGCCCGATGATGGGGGCCACCACCACGCCCATGCCGAAGACGGCCATGGCCATGCCGCGCTTGTGCGGCGGAAAGCTCTCCATGAGGATGGCCTGGGACAACGGCTGGAGCGCGCCGCCGGCCGCGCCCTGGAGCACCCGGGCCAGCACCAGCAGCGCCATGGTCGGGGCCGTGCCGCAGGCCGCCGAGGCCAGGGTGAAGCCCGTGACGCACACGAGCAGGAAGCGCTTGCGGCCGAAGGTGGTGGCAAGCCAGCCGGTCATGGGCAGCACGATGGCGTTGCTGACGAGATAGCTCGTCAGCACCCAGGTCGATTCGTCCTGGGTGGCGGCCAGGCTCCCGGCCATGTGGGGCAGGGCCACGTTGGCCACGGAGGTGTCGAGGACCTCCATGAAGGTGGCCAGCATGACCGCCGCGGCGATCAGCCAGGGATTGGCAAGCGGCGTCCAGGGGGCGGCCGGCGCGGAAGATGCAGCCATATTGGGCCCTGCCTTAGCGCACGCGCACCGTGGGTTCGACGGACATGCCCGGCGCGAGGCGGGACAGGGTTTCGGGGCGTATGCCGTCAAAGACGATCTTGACGGGCACGCGCTGCACCACCTTGACGTAGTTGCCGGTGGCGTTTTCCGGGGGCAAAAGACTGAACGCCGCGCCGGTGCCGCGCTGGATGCTGTCCACGCGTCCCCGCAGTTCCTTGTCGGGAAAGGCGTCCACGACCATCGACACCGGCTGGCCCGGCCGCATGTGGGTGAGTTGCGTTTCCTTGAAATTGGCCACCACCCAGACGTCGGGCTGGACCAGGCTCATGACGGCCTGGCCGGCCTGCAGGTAATCCCCGGGCTCCACGGCCTTGTTGGTCACGCGGCCGGAAACCCGGGCGTGCACCACGGTGTGGGTCAGATCAAGGTCGGCCTGATCCCGATCGGCCTGGGCCTCGTTCACCTTGGAGCGGGCCGTCTCGATGGCGGCGGCGGCCAGGGCGACCTGGGCCACGTCGGCTATGTGCTTTTTGCGGGCGACATCCAGGGCGGCCACGGCGGTGCGGGCCGTGGTGTCGGCATTGTCCTTGGACTCCTGGGACACCACGCGCTCGCTAAGCAGCTTGTCGTAGCGGACGCGTTCCTTGACCGCATTGTCGGCCGTGGCCTTGGCCGAGGCCACCTGGGCCTCGGCCGCATCGGCCGTGGCCAAGGCGGCGCCTTCCTGGGAAACCGCTTCCTCCAGGTTGCGTTTGGCCGTGTCCAGGGCCGCCTGGGCGGCTTCCAGGCGCGTCTGGTAATTGACCGGATCGATGCGCAACAGCACGTCGCCCTGGCGCACCTGCTGGTTGTCGGTGACGAGCACCTCTTTGACCCGGCCGGGCACGCGGGGCGCGACGCTGGTCACATGGCCGGCGACGAAGGCGTCGTCCGTGGATTCGAAGTGGCGGGCATGACGCCAATAGAGCGCTCCCCCCACGCCGCAGCACAGGAGAAAGACGATGAGCACGACAAGGCGCGGGCGCCTCTTGCGGGGGCGGCCGGCGGGCGCGGACGGTTCAGAGACGGCCATATCGGGACGCGCGGCGGCGTCCTCCTGGCCGGAAGGCGATGCGGACATAATGGTAAAGGCTCCGGGCCGGTTGTGCGTCCTTGGGAAGTATGACGTGGGGACGGCCCTTCCCAGTCTCCAAAGGACAGGAGACAGGGTGTATAGTGGACATTAGGCTCTTTTTGTCAACCACGCACCAAAAAGTAACCTAACACCCTGCGGGGAAACCATCACCGGGAAGAAATCGAGGGACGCGGATCAGGGCAACGGCTTTTTGAGGTAGCGGTAGTAGCTGTCGTACTGGTTGATGGCGGCGATGGGATTGTGGCCGAGAAGCCGGTCCTTGACGGCCAGCACCGTGCCCATGGCCTCGGCGTGCTTGAAGAAAAGCGAATCGTGGCCGACGCACAGCCCGAGCAGCACGTTGAAGTCGGTGTGGGCCTCGTTGACCACCATGGCCTGGAGCACCGGGTTGCACATGGTCTCGTGGGCCGCACCGGGATCGACCTGCTCTGCCGGGGTGATGCCGAGCGCTTCCTTGGACACGCCGCCGACCTTGCAGGAGACGGAGGCCACCTCGAAGCCGTTTACGGCCAGGATTTCGTGGACCACGGCGGCTTCCTTGCGCAGGCCGATGCAGAAGACCAGTCCCAGGCGTGTATAGCCCATGCGGCGGGCGAATTCCACGATCTCGACGATGCGGGGCTTGAGCGGCTTGACCGCGCCGTAGCCTTCCTCGCGGCCGCCGTAGCAGGTGGCTTCCTGAAGCGAGGCCTCCTTGGCGAAGACGCCGCAGGCGGCGGAGGTGGTTTTCGCCACGGCCGGCTCGATCAGCCCACGCATCTTGATCGAGGGGCAGTCCTTGGGCGCTTTGCCCTTGCCCGTGCGGCAGTACCTTTCGGACCAGTCGTAGGGACACAGCGCGCATTGGGGCAGGGGGGCATCGGCCATGGGGATCGTCTCCTTGTCGTTATGAGCCTTGCAGCATGTTCCACCAGTTGCGGAACGCGAAAAATTCCTCGGCCTCGTCATGGGTCTGGCATTTGACGTGGAGCACGCCGTCCATTTCCGCGAATTCGGCGTCGGTAAAATACAGGCCGGCTTCGCGCAGCACGGCTTCGCGGCCCTCTCGGCCCTCGGCCTTGTAGAGCTTGGCCCGAAGCTCCTTGTCGGTCTTGTAGCAGGCAAACAGCCGGCGGACATTGTCGAGCGTCATTATGGTTTCCTTGTTTTCCGTTGGCTGGCCGGCGGCGGGCTGTGGCGGACGCGCGCGGCGCATATTCGAAGAATACGCCTTCGCCTCCGCCACAGCCCGCCGCCGGCCCTGGTAACGCATGCCATAATCAGGGCGTGCCGCCGTGCCCCGGGGCGCCCGCTCCCTGACCCTTTTCGCCCCCTGTAAAAGTTTTTCGGGAGGGAGGGGCGCGGGGAGGGGACCCCTTTTTTCAAAAAGGGGTCCCCTCCCCGCATCCTTTCGCCTTTCTCTCCCCCAGTCCCTCTACGGCATCATCGGCGCGAAGTGCAGGCCGGCGTCGGAAGGCAGGCCGGACATCAGGTTGGCGCAGGCCACGGCCTGGCCGGAGGCGCCCCGGCACAGGTTGTCGATGGCCGAGACCACGATCAGGCGGTTGGTGCGGGGGTCGAGCACGAGGCCGATGTCGCAAAACATGGTGCCGCGCACGTAGCGCGTTTCCGGCAGTTTCCCCAGGGGCAGCACGCGCACCCAGGGCTTGTCGGCGTAGAAGTTGTCGTAGCGGGCGTGGATCTCCTCCAGCGTGGCGGGCGTAACCAGCCGCGTGTAGATGGTGGAGAGGATGCCCCGGTCGATGGGGAGCAGGTGCGGATTGAAGGACACGGTGATGTCCGCGCCGGCGAGCTTTCCCAGTTCCTGCTCGATTTCCGGGGTGTGGCGGTGCTTGCCCAGGTTGTAGGCCCGGAAGCTGTCGTGGACCTCGCAAAAAAGCGTGCCCACGGCGGCCTTGCGCCCGGCTCCGGACGCGCCGGATTTGCTGTCGGCCACGATGCCGTCGGTTTCTATCAGGCCGGCGGAAAGGGCCGGGGCCAGCCCCAGGATGACGGACGTGGGGTAGCAGCCCGGATTGGCCACGAGTTTGGCCTTCTTGATGCGCGGCGCGTAGAGTTCCGGCAGGCCGTAGACCGCGTCCGGCAAGAGGTCCGGATGGCGGTGGGCCAGACCGTACCAGGAGGCGTAGACGTCGGCGTCGGCCAGGCGGAAATCGGCCGAGAGGTCCACCACGGACAACCCCGCGGTGAGCAGTTCGGCGGCGTAGTCCATGGCCGCGCCGTGGGGGACGGCCAGAAAGACCAGCTTGCACGACGCGGCCAGATCGGCGGCGTCCGGCTCGGTTATGCCCACGTCCCCGGCGCGAAATCCCTGGAGAAAGGGATACAGGGAACGAAGCGGCTTGCCGGCTTCGGCCCGGGACGTGGCCCGGGTAAGCCGCAGGATGGGGTGCACGGCCAGAATGCGGGCCAGTTCCATGCCGGTGTAGCCGGTGACGCCGACCAGGCCGACGGGAATCGTTTCCATGGGGTCTCCCGGGGCGTTTACTGTTTTTTCACGAAGGCCATGCGCAGTTCGCACAGGATGTTGTCGAGCACCTTGTGCTCCTCGCCGGTGAGGTTGCCGCGCGTCTTGCAGGCGAGCATGGCCAGGATGTCGATGGTGTGCTTGGCCTGGGGGAGGTTCTGCATGTATTCGCCGGTGTCCGGGTCCGGGGCTTCGCCCATGAGCACCATGGCCGACTGGGCCAGGGACAGGACGAAGGTGATGAAGGACACGGGCGGAAAACAGGATTCCCGGTCCGAGTGAGCGTTATTGCAGCCGCAGGGGCTTTCCTTTTTTTGCGCGTCGCTGCCCATGGGGGCTTCCCTCCTTGAACGTGGCTTCGGCCTTGTCCTTGACAACCATTCCCAGTAGATAAGGATACGTCGTGAAACGGCAACCAGCCGGGGGTAGTCTTATCCCAAACCCGTCCGGCATGCATCCGCTTTTTCCCGTCTATCGCGGGGGGAGGCGGGCCGGACATGCCTGGAGGCAAGCATGCATACCAAGATCGTGGCCACGCTCGGCCCCGCGTCCATCGCGCTCGACACCATGCGCGAGATGGTACGTCACGGGGTCCGCATTTTCCGTCTCAACTTCTCTCATGCCGATGCCGCCTATTTCGAACCGATCATCAAAAATATCCGTAGCCTGGAAAGCGAATTCGGCATCCCGCTGACAGCCCTCGGCGACCTGTGCGGCCCCAAGACCCGCATCGGCGAGGTGGCGGATTCGCCGCGAAGCGTCAACAAGGGCGAAAGCCTGCTGCTCGGACTTCCCGACGAACGGCCCGATCCGGCCCATGACGACCGGGTGTTCGTCTCCCTCGACATGCCCGAATTGCTCGCCGGCCTGCGGGTCGGCATGCCGGTCAACCTGAGCGACGGGCTGCTCCAGTTCCGCGTCACCCGGGAGGTCAAGGCCGACCGGCTCTACGCCATGGAGGCGCAAAACGCCGGACTTCTCTCCTCCAACAAGGGCATCGCCTTTCCGGGCAAGCACCACGCCTTGCCGGCCCTGACCGCCAAGGACGTCAAGGACCTCCACGAGGGCATCGACGTGGGCGTCGACGCGCTGGCCATCTCCTTCGTGCAAAACGCCGAAGATGTGGCCATGACCAAGGAGGAGATAAAAAAGCACGGCGTATGGGTGCCTGTGGTGTCCAAGCTCGAGCGCCAGAACGCGGTGGAAAACCTGGACGCGATTTTGAAGCTCACCGACGCGGTCATGGTGGCGCGCGGCGACCTCGGCCTCGAATGCCCCATCCCGGAACTGCCGATCCTGCAGAAAAAGATCATCCGGGCCTGCCGCCATGCCCAGCGGCCGGTCATCGTGGCCACCCAGATGCTCCTTTCCATGGTCAAAAATCCCATCCCGACCCGGGCCGAGTCCACGGACGTGGCCAACGCCATCCTGGACGGGGCCGATTGCGTGATGCTCTCGGAAGAGACGGCCGTGGGCGACCATGTGGTGGAAACGGTCAAGGTGATGCGCCAGATTTCGGACAACGCCCTCAAATACTACCTGGAGCGCATCCCTTCGCCCTACGCGCCGAAGCGGGAGAAAAATCCCGGCAAGTTCGTGGCCTATTCGGCCTGCCTGATCGCGGACAACATGGAGGCCGACGCCATCGTCTGCCATTCGGTCAGCGGCACCAACGTCCGCCTGACTTCGAGCCGCCGGCCGCGCCAGTCCATCTACGGCGTGACGCCGGATTCCCGGGTGATGCATTTTCTCAATTTCGCCTGGGGGGTGCACCCGCGCCTGCTGGAGGCGACCAGCGGCGACCACATGGCCCGGGTGGAGGCCTTCGTGCAGAACTGTCCGGACATCAAGCCCGGCGATCCGGTGGTGATCACCGCCGGCCGTCCCACGCCCGGCAACGATATGCCCGGCACCAACGAGATCAAGATCTACTACAAGTAGCCCCCCCGGGCCGTCTCGGGATGGTCCGGCGTCCGCCCGTGCAGGGTTCCCGCTTGCGGCGGGGCCCTGTGCCGGGGGCGGCGTCAGTTCCCCTCCGGCCTCTTCCGGTCGGACATGATTCGCTTGAGCTCCTCCATGAGATGGGCGATGTCGATGGGCTTGGAGACGTAGCCGTCCATGCCCGCGGCCAGGAATTTCTCCCGGTCGCCGCTCATGGCGTAGGCGGTCACCGCGATGATGGGGATGGCGGCCATGGGGCCGAGCCGGGGGGAATGCCGGATCTCCCGGGTGACTTCCAGGCCGTTTTTTCCGGGCATGCGGATGTCCATCAGGATGCAGTCGAAAGGTCGTTCGGCCAAGAGCCGCAGGATTTCCTCCCCGCTTCCGGCCGGCGTCACCGCATAGCCTGCCTTTTCCAGCATCTTTTGGGCGGCAAGGCGGTTTATGGCCTCATCCTCAGCCAGCAGTATCCGGAAACGATCCGTGGAGTCCGCTGCCGCGCGGGCCGGCGGCGTTTCGTCCGGCGCGTCCTTTTGCGCCGCGCGCAAGGGCAGGGCGCAATAGATCGTCGTGCCGCCGCCTTCCCGGTTGTCGATGGCCAGTTCGCCGCCCATCATCCGCACCAGCCGGCGCACGATGGAAAGCCCGAGCCCGGCGCCCTCCCGCGGGGCATAGGGCGCGCCCAGTCCCTGGACAAAGGGTTCGACGATGTCCGCCAGCCGCGCGTCGGGGATGCCGACGCCCGTATCCCGCACGGAAAAGACCACGGGCAGCCGTCCGTCGGCGCGGGGCGGCAGGGCGAAGGCCGCAACGTCGACGCCGCCCGTCGTGGTGAACTTCAGGGCGTTGCCGACCAGATTGAACAGGATCTGCCGGATGCGCGTCTCGTCGCCGGCCAGTCGCGCCGGCATGGCGGCGTCGGTGGAAAACTCCAGGCGCAGGCCCTTGTTTCTGGCCACCAGGGAAAACACTTCCAGGATGGAGGCCTTGAGGTCGGCCACCTTGAAATCCGCTTCCTGGAGCGTCAGCTTGCCCGCCTCGATCCGGGAAAGGTCGAGGATGTCGGAAAGCAGGCCCGTCAGGCGCTGGGTGGAGAGGATGGCGGCTGCGAGGTATTCGCGCTGCTCCGCGTCGAGGGAGGTCGTGCGCATCAGCTGGAGCATGCCCAGGACGCCGTTTAAGGGCGTGCGGATCTCATGGCTCATGTTGGCCAGGAATTCCGACTTGGCGACATTGGCGGTTTCGGCCACGCGCTTGGCATTGCGCAGCGCGGCCTCGACCTGCTTGCGCTCCGTGATGTCGGCGAGCAGCAACAGCAGATGGTCGATTCCGTCGCGCACGAACCGGACGAAGTGGCATTCGATCCAGATGTCCTTGTGAAACGACGTGACCGTCCGGCATTCCAGGTGCGATGGCGCGCCGGTTTCGAGGGTCGCGACGGCGTGATCCAGCATCCCGGCCTCCCGCCAGGAGTCCAGATGGCGGAAGTTGAGGCTCTGGAGGGCTTCCTTGTCGCCGCCGATAATCCGGCAGAAGCTGTCGTTGACCGAGATGCACTGCCCGTCTTGGTGATAGACCCCGATGCCGACCGGGGATGTCTCCAGGATGGTTTCGTTGAATGCCAGCAATTGCTGGAGGTCGGCCGTGCGCAGGGCGACCAGCTCTTCGAGCCGGCGTTGCTGCCGCTTCGCCGCCAGCCGGTCGCGACGGACCCGGATGGCCAGCGCCCCGGTCAGGACGCCGATGCCGACCACCGCCGCCAGGGTCCCCAGGCCGATCATCCAGGCCAGCCCGTGCCATCGCCGCAGTACCGTGGACAGGGGCAGCGACAGGCATACCGACATGGGCAGGCCGGGAACGGGGCTGCCGGCGCTGATGCGTCCGGAACCGTCGCGACAGGGCGGTTCGACGCGGCCGAGCAGGGTGTCGTCGAAGGGATAGGTGGCAAGCAGGGTGCCGTCGGCCCGTTGCAAGGCGATGCGGGCGCTGGGCGGCAATTCGAGGGCATGGTAGAGACGCGTGAAGTACCGCATTTCCACGGCGGCCATGAGGACGCCGGCGAAACCGCCGTCCGGGGTGGTCAGACGCCGGGAAAGGCTGATCATCCAGTTGTGGTTGACCCGGTTTCGCAGCGGCGCGGAAATGAACAGGGCATCCGTTGTGGCGTGCTTTTGGGCGCGGAAATAGTCCCGGTCTCCGACGTGGACAGGGGGAGTGGGAAAGACGCGCGAGTGGGCGAGCATCGTGCCGTCCGCACCGAACAGCAGCAGCGCCTGCCCCTGCAGCAGGCCGCGGAAGCGGTCGTGCAGCAGCCGGTGCAGGGCCTCGTCCGTCGGCGGCGAGGCCAGCCGTTCGGGCGTCAGGAGCGTTCGCGTATCCGTCAGGACGAAGTCGATTTCCTGAAAGGCCAACCCGGTTTGGCCCGCCAGGACGAGGGACAGGCGGGCCAGGTCCTTGTGCACTTCACGCAGCTCGCCAAGGCGCAGGGCGTACAACCCGACGGCGCAGCCGAGACTCAGGGCGAGAGACAGCAGGACCCCCGGCCAGAGGATCGACGCGCTGGATTTCGTCGTATGGGCGTCCGGCTCTGCTGGCCGCATGGTTCCTCGGCATCGCCCTGAAGACAGCAAGGACGCCCTCGGGCAGTACAGGATGAAACGGTTGTTTCCGAAGCTTCCCGGCCGACAACATAGTTACGGAATTCGCTTGGATATCGGAAGAGACCTCAAGCGTACAAATGCCCGGGGACGGCGGCCTTGTCAACGGCCCCGGCCCGGGGGGCCGCTCCCCTCTCCGCCCTTGCGGGCAGTGGCGGGGCGGCCGCTAGCGCAGGCTCTTTTTCCCCCGCCAAAACGACAGGATCACCCCCAGGCACGAGAACACGGCAAAGGCGACCAGCCCCACCCGCATGCTGGACAGAAAGGCCGGCAGCGTGTCGGCGGTGATGATGGCGTCGCCCATGAGCAGCGAGAAGATGAGCGTCACGCTGGTCATGGACACGGCCATGCCGAAAGTGCGCATGGCGGCGATCATGCCCGAGGCCAGCCCGAACTGGCGCTTTTGCACGCTGCCCATGATGGCCGTGGAGTTGGGGGTGATGAAGATGCCGAAGCCCGCGCCGATGACCGCCAGTTCCGTGATGAGCAGCCACAGCGGCGTGTCCATGCCGATGGTCGCGGCCGCGACCAGCAGGCCGGCGGAACTGACCAGCATGCCCACGGTGGCAAGCGTCGCCGCGGCGAAACGCTCGGTCAGCCGGCCGGCGACGGGCGAGGCGATCACCTGGAGCACCGGCTGGGACAGCAGCACCAGCCCGGCCAGGCGCGGCGGCAGGCCCTTGGCGTACTGCAGGTACAGGCTCATCATGAAGGTGATGCCGAAGGTGGCGGCGTAGTTGCCGAGGGCGGCCAGGCAGCTCAGCGTGAAAAAGCGGTTTCTGGTCAGGAGATTGATGTCGAGCAGCGCGCTTTTGGTGTGGGCTTGCAGGCGTAGGAACACGGCCAGCCCCAGCACGCCGACCGCGATCATGGCCGGGCCGAGGGGGATTTCCTTGGCATGGGCCGCGCCGAGCATGAGAAATGCCACGCTGACGGCGTAGAAGATGCCGCCGCGCCAGTCCATACGCTCGCCAAAGGCGTTTTTCGGCGCTTCCTTCATGCCGAAAAGGCACATGCCCGTGGCGGCCAGTCCGATGGGCACGGGCATGAGGAACACGTAGCGCCAGCCGAAGTGGCCGGTGACGTAGCCGCCGAGCACCGGGCCAAGCGACAGCCCGGCGTAGGTGCAGGCCGAGACGATGCCGATCTTGCGGCCGCGCATCTCCGGCGGATAGGCCGCCGCCACCAGGGCCAGGGACCCGGACAGCACCATGCAGGCCCCGAGTCCCTGGAAAAAGCGCTGGAACATGATCATGTGCACGGATTCGGTAAATCCCAGGGAGCAGGTCAGGGCGGTGAACAGGGCCAGGCCCGGCAAAAGCACCCGGCGCTGGCCGATGATGTCGCCCCAGCGCCCGAAGGCGAGCATGCCCATGGCCAGGGACACGACGTAGAGCTGTTCGATGAGCCCGAGCTGCATGGCCGTGGCGCCGAGGTCGCGGCCGAGGGAAGGCAGGGCCACGCCCACGGCCGTGAGCATGAACGGGGCCATGAACTGGGCGATGCAGACAGTGACAAGGACCATGGCCGGGGAGCCGGCTTTCGGGGACGTCATGCGGGTATCCTTTGCAACGCGGTCGGGCGGGGTTTTCGAAGAAAGGCCTCGGCGTGAATTTCGGCCGGTACGGACAAAAAAACAAGAGGTAACCAAAAAGACGGCAAGTACCCTGCGGGTATCCTTCGCCCCGAGCGCGAAAAACGGCCGTGTTCTGTGACAATTCGGCGAAGCTCTTGCCAGTCTTGTTGCGGCGGTATACGCTTTCGGCTCGCATTCTCGACGAGGCAGATCCGGGAGGGATGTCGTGGAACGGATTATCGAGGCAGATCTGGAGAAGTTGAAGACAGATACGCTTACGATTTTCCACATGGCCCAGGCCGCCGTTGAAAAGGCCCTGCATGCGGTGTTCGACCGCGACCCCGAACCGGCCCGGGCCGTCATCGAGGGCGACGCGGCCATCGACGCCCGGGAGTGCTCCTTGGACGCGGAAATCCTGCGCCTGCTCGCCCTGCACCAGCCCGTGGCCAGGGACTTGCGCTACATCGTCGCCTGCATGCGCATCGTCGGCGACGCGGAACGCATCGGCGACCAGGCCGTGGGCCTCGCCAAGCGCGGGCTGCTGCTGGCCGGCCAGGAGCCCATCGCCCCCCCCGTGCGGCTGGAGGAACTGGCCGAGGCCACGCGGGAATTTCTGGCCCGCACGGCCGTGTGCTTCTCCGAACTCGACCTGGACGTCTCCCGCCGGCTGTGCGAGGAATCCGAGGAGATCCTGGACCTCAACGTGGCCATCCTCAAGGAAATGACGCAGTACATGCGCGACGTGGCCCGGCCGGTGGAGCGGGCCGTGCAGCTGTGCTTCATCGCCCACGGGCTCAAGCGCGTGTGCGACCAGTGCACCAACATCGCGGAATCGGTGGTTTTTATCCGCGAGGGCGCGTGCAGCCGCCACCGTTGCGACTAGCCTTTCTTCCCCTTGGTTTTTGCGGCGGCTTTGTCCTAGAATGGGGGCACCGTGGCGCGTGCGCGCCCGAAGGAGCCGCCTCGTGGACATCCCTTCCGCCATCGCCATCCTCATTGTCGACGATCAGCAGCCCATGCGCAAGACCATCGCCTACATCCTGCGCCAGCTCGGCTTCAAGAACCTCAATTACGCCGAGGACGGGGAAATGGCCTGGGAGATCATCAACCGCGATCCGGTGGACCTCGTGCTGCTCGACTGGAACATGCCGCGCATGTCGGGGCTCACGCTCCTTGAGCGCATCCGCAAAAGCGAGCGTTTCGCCAAGGTGCCCGTGGTCATGATCACGGCCGAAGCCAACGAGGAACACGTCATGACGGCCATCGGCGCCGGGGTGACCAATTACGTGGTCAAGCCGTTTTCCCCGGACGTGCTGGCGCGCAAGATCCGGGAAGCCTGGGGCTCGCCCAATGTCAGGCGACCGGGAGGCGCACCGTGACGCGCGTGCCCGCGCCGTCGGTTTCCATGGCGATGTCGCCGCCGTGGGCCATGGCGATGCGCTTGGCCGAGTAGGTGCCGAGCCCCGTGCCCTTGGGCTTTCCGGCGGTGGCGTACTTGTCGAAAAAGCAGTCGCGCACGCACTCGGGCACCGGGCCGGCGTTGGCGATGGCGATGCGGGCCATGCCGCCTTCGCGGCCGAGGTCCACGGACACCGTGCCGCCCCTCGGCGAGGCCTCCACCGCGTTGGTGATGAGGTTGGCCAGCATGGAGAAGCATAAAAGCTCCTCCCCGCGCACCGTGAAGCCGCCCCCCGGCGGGATCGGCGCGCCGTCCGCGGTCAGGGCGAGGGTCAGGTCGCGGTTTTGGGCCGTGTCGGCGAAGAAGCCGAAATTTTTTTCGATGATGGGGACCAGGTTCACGTCCGTCGGCTCGAGCGCGTACTGGTCCCGTTCCATCTTGTAGAGCGCCGTGGACAGGTTGACCATGGACAGGATCAGGTAGCCGGACTCCTCGATGAGGGCGAGCATGTCGCGCTGCTCGTCGTCGAGGTTGTCGGCCATGCGGAGGACCTGGGGCAGGCTGATGATGGCGGACAGCGGCGTTTTGAGGTCGTGGCGCATGATGCGTTCCACATCCTCTTTGAGCCGGGCGTTTTCCAGGGTCACCCGCAGGAGTTCCTTTTCCGTGGCCGCCAGCCGGTAATGGGCAAGGGCCGCGTCCAGGGCGCGCGACAGGTTGGGGGTCGGGCAGGGTTTGGTCAGAAAGCGGAAGATATGGCCTTCGTTGACCGCGGCCATGGCCGTGGTCAGGTCGCCGTGGCCGGTGAGCATGATGGGGACGGCCTCCGGGGCGATCTCCTTGGCTTTTCGCAGGAAGGTCACCCCGTCCATGCCCGGCATGCGCAGATCCGAGACGACCACGGCGAAGGGGCCGTTCTCGCTAAGGACCCGCAGCCCTTCCAGAGGCCCCAGGGCCGTGGCCACGTCGTAGGCGCGGCAAAGCCCCCGCCGCACGCCGTCGAGCACGGCCTGATCGTCGTCGACGAAAAGCACCTTGGCGCATTGGGGCATGGGACATCCTTGGCGTTTTCCCCGCTATAGCCCAATCCCTGGGCGGGAACCAGCCTTATCCGAAAGCGAAGTAGCCGGCGCAGGCCCAAAGCGTCGCGGCCACGGTGCGGAAAAAGCGCCTTGCCGCGCGCGGCGAGGCCAGCGCCGTGGCCAGGAAGGCCCCGAACCGGGCATAGGCCAGCATGCCGCCGAAGGCGAGCAGGCAGATGGGCGCGGCCAGAAGCGCGATGTCGGGCACGGCCGGCATTCCGGCGGCGGCAAAGGGCGGCATGAGCGCGCCGAGAAAACCCCAGGCCTTGGGGTTGACCGCGGCCACGCCCGCGCCTTGCAGGGCGAGGGAAACAAGCGGCGGCCGGTCGCCGGCGGCGTCCGGGGCGATGCGTCTGGCCCCGGTCCGCCACAGGACGAACCCCAGCCAGGCGATGTAGACCGCGCCGGCAAGGCTTGCCGCGCGAAGCAGCCACGGCTCGCGCCCGAGCAGCGAAAGCCCGTACAGGGTGACGACGATCTGGACGAGCGTCGCGCAGACGTTGCCCAGGGCCACGAAAACGACGGGCCGGCAGCCGTGGCGCACGCCGAGGGTCAGCGCCTGCAACATGGCCGGGCCGGGGGTGAGCATACTGGCGGTCAGGGCGGTGAGATAGGCGGTGTAGTTTTGAAGGTGCATGGCGGCTTCCCGCGACGGATTCGGCCGCCCGGCCGGGTCGCATACCGGCCGGGGACCTTGGGCCGGTCTCCCCGGGAGACCGGCCGCCCGTATCATTCGCGGTCAGCTGCGCCAGCGCTGCATGAATTCGGCGGCCGTGCCGCCGGTCTCGATGTGGGCGATCAGCGCCGAGCCGAAGACCACGGCGTCGATGCTGTCGCCGAAGGGGATGAGCTGTTCCGGGGATTTGATGCCGAACCCGAGGGCCACGGGCACGTCGAAGATGCGGCGCACCGAGGCGAGGTGCTCGGCGATTTCGGCCGGCAGCGTCTCGCGCATGCCCGTGGTGCCGAGCACGGAGACGAAGTAGACGAATCCCCGGGCATGGGCCGCGTAGGCGGCGAGGCGCTCCTCGGAGGTGTTGAGCCCGACCAGCGGGATCAGGTCCAGGTCGTGTTTCCCCAGGGTCTCGGCCATGGGGCCGGCTTCCTCCAGGGGCAGGTCCGGGACGATGAAGCCCGACACCCCGGCCGCCGCCGCATCCTCGGCAAGATTCTCCAGGCCGTACTGGAGAAAGGGATTGTAGTAGCCCATGAGCACGAGGCCGGCCTTGTAGCGGCCCTTGCGGCGTTCGAGCTCGTGGAGCAGCCAGGACAGGCAGGTGCCGTTTAAAAGGCAATCGAGGGAGGCTTTTTCCACCACCGGGCCGTCGGCCACGGGGTCGGAAAAGGGCACGCCGATCTCGATGATATCCGCGCCGCCGGCATCCAGCGCGTCGAGTTCGTCGAAAAAGCGTTCCTTGTCCGGAAAGCCTCCGGGCAGAAACGGAATGAGCGCCTTGCGGCCGGCCGCCAGCGCCTCCATGATGCGTGTGGTGAGAATGGACTGGCTCATGCGCGGCCTCCCGCCTTTTTTTCGCAGGCTTCGATGATGCCGAGGTCCTTGTCGCCCCGGCCGGACAGACACACCACCACCTGCGACCCTTTCGGAATCTCTGCGGCGTGGGTCAGCACCCAGCCCACGGCATGGGAGCTTTCAAGGGCCGGGATGATGCCCTCCCGGTGGCACAGGACCTCGAAGGCCTTGAGCGCCTCGGCATCCACGGCCATGCCGTAGTGCACCCGGCCTGTGGCGGCCAGATGGGCGTGCTCGGGCCCGACGCCGGGATAGTCCAGGCCGGCGGACACGGAATGGGAAGGCTGGATCTGCCCTTCCTTGGTTTGCAGGAGCATGGAGTGCATGCCGTGGAGCACCCCCGGCGTGCCGAGGTTTATGGGCGCGGAGTTATAGCAGCCCGGTTCGCCCGTGCCGGCGGCTTCCACGCCGATGAGCTTGACCGACGCGTCCGGTTCGAAGTGGTGGAACATGCCGATGGCGTTGGAACCGCCGCCCACGCAGGCGACCACGTAGTCCGGCAGTCGGCCCATCTTCTCCAGACACTGGGCCCGGGCTTCCTTGGAAATCACGGCCTGGAAGTCGCGCACCAGCGTGGGAAAGGGATGGGGCCCGGCCGCCGTGCCGAAACAGTAGTGCGTGGTGCGCTGCTCGGCGATCCAGTAGCGTAGCGCCGCGTTGATGGCGTCCTTGAGGGTCTTGGTGCCGGATTCGATGGGCACGACCTCCGCGCCAAGGAGCTTCATCCGTTTGACGTTGTGGGACTGGCGGGAAACGTCCTCGGCTCCCATGTAGACGATGCAGCCAAGGCCCAACATGGCGGCGGCCGTGGCCGTGGCCACGCCGTGCTGGCCGGCCCCGGTCTCGGCCAGAAGCACCTGCTTGCCCATGTATTTCGTCAGCAGCCCCTGGCCCATGGTGTTGTTGATCTTGTGCGCGCCGGTATGGTTCAGGTCTTCCCTTTTGAGCCACAGATCGAACCCCAGCTCCTTGGACAGGTTGGGGCAGCGGTACAGCGGCGAGGGCCGGCCCACATAATCAGTCAGCAGCGCGTTCAGTTCCTTCTGGAACTTCTCGCTCGGCACGATGGTCTTCATGGCCTCTTCCAGCTCCAGAAGCGGCGGCATGAGCAGTTCGGGGACAAACTGTCCCCCGAAGTCTCCAAAGTACGCTTTACGCATTGTTATGCCTCCGGCGGCCAGGGGGAAACTTTTTTTAAAAAGTTTCCCCCTGGACCCCCTTCAAAAACTTTTAACGGACTCCGCAGGTGTACGCGGTTCCTCTGGTCATCCCTTATTCCCGGCTGGCGCTTTTCCTGGCGGCATGCCGCCAGGAAAAGCGCCAGCCGGCGGGAAGGGGGGACCGGGGGGCCCATGGCCCCCCGGCGGGGTCCGGGGCAGAGCCCCGGTTCTTATCCTCTCCCTTTCACGGACCAAAGGGACCTCCGGACTTTTGCGAGGTCCTTGAGCCCCGGGGAGGATTCCACGCCGGAGTTGAGGTCCAGCCCGTGGGGGTTGGCTTGGGCCAGGGCCTCGGTGATGTTGTCGGGTCCCAGGCCGCCGGCCAGGAGCCAGGGCATGGGCGGGGAAAATTGGGCCAGGGAGGCGAAGTCGAGGGACACGCCGTGGCCGCCGCCGGAGGTGCCGGCGTCGAGGAGCGCGTAGCGAATCGCGCCCGCGAAGGGTTCCATGGCGGCGACGAGGGCGGCCGTGTCCGGGTGTCTTTTCGGCCAGAAGGCGCGGATGACGCGCTCCGGGCCTATGGCGCGGCAGAACGCTTCGTCCTGCCCGCCGTGGAGCTGGGCGAAGTCGAGTTCGGCTTGGTCCATGATGCGCAGGACCTCGTCGAGGGTCTGTTCGACGAACACGCCGACGCGCTTTGCCCTGGTGCGGGGCAGGGCGGCGGCCTGCGCGGCCGTCAGGCAACGCGGGCTTTTGGCGGCGAAGATGAATCCGAGCAGGTCGGCTCCGGCCTCGGCGCAGCCGAGGACGTCCTCGGGGCGGGTCATGCCGCAGATTTTGACAAGGATGTCGGCCATGTCAGTCCGCCTTTCCGGTGAGCCGGGCCAGGGCCTGGCCGGGATCGGGTTCGCTCATGATGGAGGTGCCGACGAGCACGGCGTTGTAGCCGATGGCGGCCATGGCGAGCACGTCGGCGCGGCTGGCGATGCCGCTGGCGGCGATCCAGATGCGTCCCGGACGTTTCAGGGCGGCCATGCGCCGGGCCACGGCCAGGTCGGTCGTCAGCGTGTTCAGGTCGCGGCTGTTGACCTGGATGATGTGCGCCCCGGCGGACTCGGCCCGGGCCAGGTCGGCCTCGTCGAAGACCTCGACCACGGCCTCGAGGCCGGCGTCGTAGGTCAGGCGCAGCATCTCGGCCAGCTCCGCGTCGGTCAGCATGCGCACGATCAAAAGCAGGGCCGAGGCCTTGGTGGCGGCGGTCTCCACCACCTGGAGCGGGTGGAGCAGGAAGTCCTTGCGCAGCATGGGGAGCCCGGCGGCGCTGATGGGTTCCAGATAATCGACGGAGCCCTTGAAGTACGTCTCCTCGGTCAGGACCGAGATGGCGGCGGCCCCGGAGGCGGCGTACATGGCCGCGACTTCGCCCGGGGCGAGCCCCAGGTTGATGTCGCCCGCCGACGGCGAGGCCCGTTTGTACTCGGCGATGACGGCGACGGGGCCGGCGGCGAGCAAGGCGTCGGAAAAGGGCGGCCGTTTGCCGTCATAGGGCGCGGGCAGGCGCTGGGCCGCCTCGAGGTCCTTGAGGCGTTTTATGGCCGTGGCCTGGGCGGCCCGGAACTTCTCAAGCATGGAGCACATCCTCGAAGAACCTGGCGGCGATGCCGGAAGCGACGGCGTCGCGGGCCTTGTCCACGCCCTGTTTGAGGGAAAGGCCATCCTCGAGTAGGTGCAGGGAGCAGCCGAGGTTAAGCGCCACCATGTCGCGCATGGCCGCGTTGCCCTTGCCGGCCAGGATCTCGCGCAGGACGGCCACGGCCTCGTCGCGGCCGGAGACGACCACGTCGGACGGCTTGTGGGGCGGGATGCCGAAATCGGCCGGGTCGATGCGGTCGCTTTTGATCCAGCCGTCGCGCAGCCAGCACACGTCGGCCGGGCCGAAGGGCGTCAGCTCGTCGAAGCCGCCGGCCCCGTGGACCACCGCGCCGCAGGACAGGCCGGTCAGGGCCAGCACTTCGCCCATGAGCCGCACGTGGCGGGAGGTGGGCACGCCGAGGAGCTGGTGGGTGGGGCGGGCGGGGTTGAGCAGGGGGCCCATGAGATTGAACAGCGAGCGCACGCCGAGTTCCTTGCGGATGGGGCCGATGCGCTTGAAGGCCGGGTGGTAGTTGGGGGCGAAGAGAAAGACGAAGTTGTGCTTGTCGAGCTCGGCCGCCACCAGTTCGGGTTCGACCACCAGGGTGAATCCCAGGGATTCCACGGCGTCGGCGCTGCCGCAGGAGCTGGAGACGGCGCGGTTGCCGTGCTTGACCACCTTGTGGCCCAGGGCGGCGAGGTAGAGCGCCACGGCGGTGGAGCAGTTAAACGAACATGTGTTGTCGCCGCCGGTGCCGCAGGTGTCGATGCGCGCTCCGGTGAGCCCCCCGACGATGCGCGCCTCTTCCAGGGCCGTGGTGACGCCGGCCGCGATCTCCACGGCGGATTCGCCCTTGGTCTTGAGCCCCATCAGGAACGCGCCCACGCACGAGGCCGGCATCTCGCCGGTGTACATGGCCCGGAAGGCGTAGGTGGCCAGATCCTTGGGCAGGTCCTTGCCGATGGCGAGAAGTTCCAGGCATTCGACATGTTTTTCCATGATGAGGCTCCTTTGGCGCGTGGGCGGTTAGCGCGAGGCGAGGGACGGTTCCATTTCCTCGCGGGCCATGTTGAAGAACGCCCTGGCCCGATCGAGCTGTTCGGCGACGGCGTCGGGGGTCAGGCAGAGGTTGGTTTCGAAATCGGCGCGGTTGCGCAGGTGCTCGGCCTCGACCAGCCAGCGGTGGAAGATGGGCGGCAGTTCGCTCGAGTAGGCGAAGCGCTGGCCGAAGGCGTCGATGACGTCGCGCGGGTCGTTCACGTCGAGCCTGACGGTCAGCAAAAACGCTTCGGCCACGTAGTGCATGCTGAAATAGGTCCGGCTCATGGCGCAGTCGAAGAGCCCCTCGGCGGCGAGCAGACGCGCGGCGTGCAGGCTGTCCTTGGCTTTGTCGAGCAGAACGGAGACGGTGTTCACAAGCAAGCGTCCTTATAGAATCTTGTCCGGAAAGTTCCCGATCAGCTTCATCCCGTCGGGAGTGAACACCGATTCCGGATGAAACTGCACCCCTACCCAGGGCCGGTCGCGATACCGCAGTCCCATCACCTCGTTTCGGTCGGTCCAGGCCGTGATCTCCAGCTTCTCCGGAGCCTTGCCCGCGAGCACCACCAGCGAATGGTAGCGGCAGCACTCGAAGGGATTGGGCAGCCCTTCGAACAGCCCCGTTTCGCGGTGGTACACGTCCGACGTCTTGCCGTGCATGATGCGGTCGGCCACGACGACCGGCGCGCCGGCGAAGTGCCCGAGGATCTGGTGCCCCAGGCAAACGCCGAACACAGGGGTCTGTTTTGGCAGTTGCGCGAGAAACTGCAAGCACAACCCGGCATTGGTCGGGTTGCTGGGTCCGGGCGAGATGCAGACCATGTCGAGCTTGCCGGAGGAGGCCAGCTCCAGGATTTCCGGGTCGTCGTTCTTTTTGACCACCGGGTCGCGGCCCAGTTGCTGAAAAGCCTGGACCACGTTGAAGGTGAACGAGTCGAAGTTATCAATAAGTAAAAACATCGCCATCCTCCTTGGCCGCCAGCACCTCGGTGATCACCCGGGCCTTGTTCTGGCACTCCGTCCATTCCTTGGCCGGATCGGAATCGAAAACGATGCCGGCCCCGGCCTGCCAGGTCAGCATGCCGTCGCGTATCCACATGCTGCGGATGGTGATGCCCGTGTCCAGGTTCACGCGTCCCTCGTCCAGGCCGATCCAGCCGATGCAGCCGGCGTACGGCCCGCGCGGCAGGCTGTGCTCCAGCTCGGCGATCATCTCCATGGCCCGCACCTTGGGCGCGCCGGAAAGGGTTCCGGCCGGAAAGGCGCACTTGAGCACGTCCAGGGCGTCGAGACCGTCCTTGAGCCTGGCCGTCACGTAGGACACGATGTGCATGACGTGGGAAAAGCGTTCCACGGCCATGAACTTCTCGACTTTGACCGTGCCCGGTCCGGCCATGCGCCCCAGGTCGTTGCGGCCGAGGTCCACCAGCATGACGTGCTCGGCGCGTTCCTTGGGGTCGGCCATCAGCTCCTCGGCCAGCCTGTCGTCCTGCTCGGGCGTCTTGCCGCGCGGTCTGGTCCCGGCGATGGGGCAGGTGGTCAGCTCGCCGTCGCGGCAGCGGATGAGCAGCTCCGGCGAGGAGCCGAGTAGCGTCACCCGCGGCAGGCGCATGAAGAACATGTACGGCGAGGGGTTCACCTGGCGCAGCCGACGGTAGACCACGAAGGGATCGCCGGAAAACGGCGCGGAAAACTGCGTGGAAAGCACCGTCTGGATGCACTCCCCGGCCCGGATCATCTCCTTGCACTTGGTCACGGCCTCCATATAGCCTTCGGCTTCGGGGCGGTTGACCACCTTGCCGATGACCGGCCGGTTCATGGGCGCGAAGATGTTGGAATAGTCGATGCGGGCCTTCTTGCCGGGGTCCAGGGAAAGATGCAGGCAGCGGTGCTTGACGTGGTCGAACAGCACCACCCGGCCGGGCAGCACCAGGCAGAACTCCGCCTCCTCGGGCGGCAGGACCTTGGCCAGCTTGGGCTCGAGAATGCCGGCGATGCCGTAGCCGAAATAGCCGGTCAGGGACCGCGTGATGGGCGGCACGTCCTTGAAGCCTTCCGGCGGCAGCACGCGCAGGTCGGCCATGAGGCCGCGCATGCCTTCCAGGAAGCCCTGGCCGTTGTACCCCTCCAGGGCCTTCAGCCGGTCGTCCGTGGCGTTGACGTCGAGCTTGCCGTCTTTGAGCCGCAGCCGCAGCCGGAAATCCCAGGCGATGACGCTGTAACGGCCCAGCCGGCCGTCCACCTCGGCGCTTTCGAGCAGTATGCCCGGCCTCTCCCCCACAAGCCCGAGAAAAAGGCTTATGGGCGTCTGCACGTCGGCCGGCAGCCACGTCCCTTCCTGCCTCAGCGTAATCGCACTCATGGATTGTCCTTTTTTGCCGTTTCGGCGGTCCACCACGCCTCGGCGCGGCGAACGAGCAGGTCCACGTCGCCGCCGGCGGCGAGGTTGAGAAAGCTGCGAAAATTGCGCACGGCCTCATGGCTGTACGGATTGGCTTCGTAAAGCGCGGTGAAAAGCCCCGCGTCCTTGGTGATGAGTTTTTCGGCCGCGACCAGGCGTCGGGTAAACGACGGCGTCAGGTACTTTTGCACCGCGCCGCCGGCCCCCTGGGCCGCCAGATAGGCCAGGGTGGTGACGAAATTGAGCCCCTGCACATAGGCCGCCGCCCGGTCGTGCTCCTCGGCGTCCGAGGCGAAGGGCGTAAACCCGATGCGCCGGCACCAGTCGGCAACCGCCCGCGTGGCCCAGACATCTTCCCCCGGCCGGCCGTCCATGACCGCCACCCGGAGCGCGTCGTCAGGCCCCGGAGCCGGCCCGAAAAGCGGATGCGTGCCGACCACCGGACCATGATACTGCGCGACCATGTCGTTGATGGGCTGCGTCTTGACCGAACCCACGTCGGCCAGAATCTGCCTGCCCCCCATGCGCGCGGCGACCTTTTCGGCCACTTCGCCCGTGGCGTAGACCGGCACGGACACCAGCACCATGTCCGCGCCCGCAACGCCCTCCGCGATCTTCTCGTCCGTCAGCGGCCGGTCCAGCTCCCGAACCGTAAGTCCGGCTTCCCGGCACCTCCCGACAATCAGCTTCCCCATCCCCCCCCGCGCCCCGACCAGGGCGAGGGAGCCGATGGAGAGGAGGGAAGACTCCGGGGGAGGGGACCCCTTTTTGCAAAAAGGGGTCCCCTCCCCCGGACCCCCACCCTCCCCAAAAACTCTTGGCGGGGTGGGGGTGTTCGTATCTTTGTTCATATTCGACATAACAACCTTTTATGCTTCACTTTCGCCCCGCAGGGGCGACGGCGTGGTGGGGGCGGAATTTGCTTGGGACGAGCTTGCCGCGAAGCGGCATGCACCGTCCCGACAAATTCCGCCCCCATCTTCTCCCTCCGCCTGACCGCCAGCCAGCCAGGCCTTCCGCCCGACCAGAGCCGAATCGGGGGGTCCGGGGGGCCCGTGGCCTCCCGGTGGGGAGGTTCCAGGAGGGGCAACGCCCCTCCTGGCCGCCGGAGGCATGCGCCCCAGCGCTCCCTACGGCCGTAACGTGCGCCATTTCTCCCAGAACGTCGGGAACGACTTGGCCACGCAGGCGGGGTTGTCCAGGGCCACCTCGATGCCGGCCATTTCGAAGATGGCGGCGGACATGGCCAGCCTATGGTCGCCGAAGGCGGAAAATTCGACGCGTTCCCCTGTGGGCAGCGGCCGGGGCTTGATGCGCATGCCGTCGGGGGTGGTGGTGACGACCGCGCCGGCCTGGGTGCAGTTTTCGGCCACGGCTTCGATGCGGTCGGACTCCTTGAGGCGCAGGTGGGCGACGTTTCGGATGGTCGTTTCTCCCTTGGCGAAGCAGGCGGCCGTGGCCACGGTCGGAACGAGGTCCGGGCAGCGGCCCATGTCGAGGTCCTGGCCGGTGAGGCTGCCTGGCAGCACGGTGATGCCGTCGGGTCCCGCCTCGATGCGCGCGCCCATGCGGGCGAGGATGTCGCAGATGGCGCGGTCGCCCTGGAGCGAGTCCGGGCGCAGGCCGGTGACGGTGACCGGGGCCTTGCCCACGGCGCCGGCGGCCAGGAAGTAGGACGCGCTCGACCAGTCGCCTTCCACGGCATAGTCGCGTGGCTTGTAGAGGGCGGGGCGCATGGCGAAGCGCACCTGTCCGGGGATGACGTCGGTGAGCGTGCGCCAGTCGACGCGTTCCCAGGCGTCGCCGTCGCGGGTCTCCACGGCGAAGGGCACGCTGAAGTCGGCCAGGGTGGACAGGGTGATGGCGACGTAGGGCCAGGACACGGTTTTGTTGCCGGTGATTTCGACGGTCAGCGGCGCGGCGGCCAGGGGCGCGGCCAGCAGCAGGCCGGAAAGGTATTGGGAGCTGTCCTCCAGGCTGATGGAGGCGGTGCCGCCCGAGAGGCCGTTTGAGGCCATGTGCAGGGGCGGGCAGCCGGACTTCTCGAGGTAGAGGATTTCGACGCCGAGCGGCAGCAGGGCGTTGACCAGCTCGCCGATGGGGCGGTCGTGCATGCGGCCCTCGCCGCGGATCTCGAAGACGCCCCGGCCGGCGGCGGCCACGGCGGTGAGCAGGCGGCAGGTGGTGCCGGATTCGCCCACGTCGAGGATTTGCGGCTCGTCGTGTTCGACGTCGCCGCCTTGGGGATGGCCGGCGGTGCCGGAGACGATGACCGAGCCGTCGGACTGCGGATGAAAGTCCGCGCCCATGGCGGCCATGCAGTCCCGGGTACGGGTGATGTCCTGGCTGTCGAGCAGGCCGCTGACGCGGCTTGTGCCGGCGGCGAGGCTGGCGGCGATGACGGCCCGGTGCGAGACGGACTTCGAGGGTGGCGCGGCGACGGTTGGCATGTCGTATCCTTTCTTCTTGGGGTTAAAGCCCGGGGGCGGGATAGCGGTTTCCCACCCCCGTATACCTTAATCTCCGGTCTGTTCCATGTCGCCGTCGGCGAGGTTCACCTGCCTGCCGACCGGGTAACAGCCGAGAATGCGCAGGCTCAGCGTCTGTTCCCGCAGCGTGGCCAGGAGTTTTTTGTACTCTTCCCGGGTGAGGTCGCACTGGAGGTCGGCGAAAAAGACGTACTGCCATTTTTCGCCGCGTATGGGCCGCGATTCGAGTTTGGTCAGGTTGATGCCCTCGCCGGCCAGATGCGAGAGCACCTGGTAGAGCGATCCGGGCTTGTTGGGCACGGTGAAAAGGACCGAGGTCTTGTCCCTGGTCTGCTGCTTGGTGTCCTCGGGGCCGATGATGAAAAAGCGGGTCCAGTTGTCCGGCATGTCCTCGATGGGACTGGCCAGGATGTTGAGCCCGTGCATGGCGGCGAGCCTGACGTGCCCGATGGAGGCGGCGGTCGGTTCCCCGGCCAGGCGCAGGGCGGCGGCCGCCGTGGAGTCGGTGGGGATGATCCGCGCCCCCGGCAGATGCGTCTTGAGCCAGGCGGCGCACTGGGCCAGGGGCTGGGGATGGGAGTAGACGGTCTCGATCCGCTCGATGTCGCCGGCCGTTGAGAGCAGGGCGTGGCTCACGCGGCAGGAGATCTCGGCCTGGATGAAGACCTCGTGGCGCTGGAAGTGGTCGAGGCTTTGGCCGACGGTGCCTTGCAGCGAGTTTTCGAGCGGCACGACGCCGAGGTCCGCCCGTCTGTCGGCGACCGCTTCGAAGACGTCGCCGATGGTGGTCTGGGGCAGGAAGTCCGGGGAATGGCCCAGGGCGGCCATGGCCGCGAAGTGGGAGAAGGTGCCTTCTGGGCCGAGGTAGGCCACGCGCTCGGGGCGCTGGAGCCGGCGCGAGGAGGAGAGGATCTCCCGGTAGATGGCGAGCAGGTGGGGCACGGGCAGGGGGCCGGGGTTTTTCGCGGCCAGCCTTTCCATCACTTCCTGCTCGCGGAAAGGCTTGAACACGGCGCTCTGGCGGCCGGCCTTCCTGCGTCCGACCTCGAGGCTCAGGCCCGCCCGCTTGTTGAGCAGGGTGAGTATCTGCCCGTCCACGGCGTCGATGCCGTTTCGCAGTTCGAGCAGGGCCTCTTCCAGGGTCCCCTGAGCGCTGGCGGCGTTTTCTGGCGTCTCGGGGGCCATCCTAACCTTCCTTGATGTCTTCGGCGATGCGCATGCCGAAATGGCGGCCGGCCACGTCGGTGCGCACGAGCACCGCATCGCCTTCCTTCAGGTTCACGACGCTGACGGGCCTGCCCTCGGGCGTCACCAGCCGGATGGTCTCGGCGTTTTGCATAAACACCTTGCCTTCCTTGCCGTCCGCTTCCGCCGTGATGAGCAGCATGGGGCGGATCTCGGTCTTGATCCGGCCGACCACCGCCGTCTTGGTGGCCCCGGCGTGGGAGACGACCAGCACTTCCGAGCCGGCGGCCAGCTCCTCCAGGTAGCGGGTCTTGTCCCCGGGCATCTGGCAGTAGGCATGGACCGCGCCGGCGTTTATGCGAAAGGGCCGCGCCGCCACGTAGGGGTTGGACTCGGTTTCGGCGTTGACCAGGAAGGTGAACGCCGAGGAGTTGCCGACGAGCATGCCTTCGCCGGTTTTGAGGATGCTGGTCGTGTCCACGCAGACCCGGTGCCCGAGGCCGGCGTGTTCGATCTTGGTGATGGTGGCCGGCGAAAGCTCCATGGTGCCCTGGGAAAGCTTCAGTTCGTTGACGATGGTCTTCAGGTCGCAGATGGCCTCGGGGGCGATCAAGAGCTTGTCCGCGCCGCGTTCCAGCACCCCGGCCGCGAGTCTGGCCCGATCCAGGCTCTCGCACTCGAGCCCGAGCCCTTCGGTGCAGGCCAGGATGTTCTCCACCGGGATGATCTCCCAGCCTTTGGCCAGAAAGACCGGCCGGCAGGCCCTGAGCGCCTCGACGGCCGTGCCTTCGTCGTCCTTGCAGTCGATGGGGATCAGGTCCATCTCCTCGGGCGTCATGACCCTGGTGCGCCCGAGCGCCAGGATCTTTTCGGCGTCCGCCGCCTCGGCCACGAACCCGTCCACGCCGGATTCGAGGCCGAGGGTGACGAGCGTTTTGTCGAACGGGATGGCTTTGAGCCAGATTTCCTTGGTCATGATTAGTCCTTGAGCAGTTCGAGGGCCTGATCGACTTCCCAGTCGAGGTGCACGATGCCGTGAAGCGCCTGGACGATGCGGGCCGGCTGCTTGTGCTGGAAGATGTTGCGGCCGATGGACAGTCCGGAGCCGCCGGCCTGGATGGAGTCGTGGGCCATCTGGAGCAGGTCGCGGTCGTTGTCCATCTTGGGGCCGCCGGCGATGACCACCGGGATGCAGCAGGCGTCGGTGACGCGGGTGAAGGATTTGATGTCGCCGGTGTAGGGGACCTTGACCACGTCCGCGCCGAGTTCGGTGCCGACCCGGGCGCAGTGGGCCACCACCTCGGGGTCGTACTCGTTTTTCACCTTGGGGCCGCGGGCGTAGACCATGGCCAGAACCGGCATGCCCCATTCGGCGGCGCGGGAGGTGGCTTCGCCGAGATGCCCGAGCATGTCGCGCTCGGTCTCGTCGCCGAGGTTGATGTGCAGCGACACGCCGTCCGCGCCGAGCTTGATGGCGTCCTCGACCGTGGCCACCAGGGCCTTGGCGTTGGGGAAGGGGGAAAGCGAGGTGGAGGCGGACAGGTGGATGATCAGCCCCACGTCGCGACCCCGGCCGCGATGGGAGCAGCGGGGCAGGCCCTTGTGCATGAGCACGGCGTTGGCGCCGCCCTCGGCCACCTGGTTGACGGCGTCGCGCATGTCGATGAGCCCGGAGATGGGGCCGACGGTGACGCCGTGGTCCATGGGGACGATGATGGCGCGGTGCGTGTTGCGATTGAAAATGCGTTCGAGGCGGACGGCTTTACCCAGCAGCATGATGGTCTCCTTGCGGTTTGGCCTCCCGAGGGGGGAACGCCGACGACAGGAAACAAAAAAGGGCCGCCGGCGTGATGCCCGCGGCCCTGGAGTGGCTCGTTGCGGTTTCGTTAGTTCGACCGCACCCCTCCCTGACCACGGGCGTGGCTAAACCAGAACCAAAAATAAAAACCGGCGGTCAGGTTGGTGAGGGATTGCATGGCCAAGAGAGCTACGCGGGGCCGCTGGAAGTTGTCAAGCGTTTTTTCCGGGGGTGCGGCGCGGGGAGGAAAATCCCCCTTTTCCAGGGGGAAAAGGGGGTGTGTCTAAAAAGTAACATGCGTCAAGGGGTTGTGCGAGAAGCCGGCTGAAACGGGGAAAAGGTCTTGCGGGAGGCGGGTCGGCCTGATAGTGAAGCGGTTGCCTCCAGGCTTTCCGAGGTGCCGTTATTCCTCTTGCGGTTTCGCGCCGAGAGGGGAGGAGTGCACGGCACCGGGGGTGGACGTGAAAAAAAGAACTTTCCCCTTGACGTGCCTTGCTCCGCTTGTTAAATCGTGCACAAGCTATCCGCTGGCAGGTCAAAACGGTAGCGATACCGGGGAATTGCCCGCCAGACCGTGCGGGCGGGGCGTTTTTTCGCTCCAAGGACCCTGGCGACTTGTTCTCGGTGTCGGCACCAAGCGACGCCGGCGCGAGGGCAGGCCGGGATGCGGCGACGCGAAAGCGGCGTGGCCGGTCCGGCTCGCGGATGTCCTGTCGCGCAACGGCGTGTAGCTCTCAATGTATTTGGGCGCTGGGTGTACAACAACTAAACGTTTGGAGGACTAACTATGCCTACCTTTGTGGATCCGAGCAAGTGTGACGGATGCAAAGGCGGTGAGAAGACCGCGTGCATGTACATTTGCCCCAATGACCTGATGATTCTGGATCCTCAGGAAATGCGCGCCTTCAACCAGGAGCCGTCCGCTTGCTGGGAATGCTACTCCTGCGTGAAGATCTGCCCCCAGGGCGCAATCTCCGCCCGTCCGTACGCCGACTTCGCTCCCATGGGCGGCACCTCGATCCCCATGCGTTCGGCCGACTCCATCATGTGGACGGTGAAATTCCGTAACGGCAACATCAAGCGGTTCAAGTTCCCCATCCGCACCACCCCTGAAGGTTCCATCAAGCCCTACGAGGGCAAGCCCGAAGGCGCCGACCTGGACAGCGAGCTGCTGTTCACCGAGACCGCCCTGGCCGCTCCGAAGGAAGCCCTGGGCAAGAAGTTCGACGTCACCGGCATGGACACCGTCCAGTGCTGGCTCGACGGCTTCTGCCAATAGTCCGGAACCAACCTCGCTAGTTATCCATCCACCTACGGAGGAACCATATTATGCCGACGATTCCCGTGAAGGACGAGCCCAAAGGCGTTGCCCTCGCCGAGCCGGAACTGATTGAAAAAGACGTTGACATCCTGATGGTCGGCGGCGGCATGGGCTGCTGCGGCGCCGCCTTCGAAGCCTGCCGCTGGGCTGACAAGATCGGCGGGATCAGCATCATGCTGCTCGACAAGGCCGCTCTCGAGCGCTCCGGCGCCGTTGCCCAGGGCCTGTCCGCCATCAACACCTACATAGGCGAGAACGTTGCCGACGACTACGTCAAGATGGTCCGCACCGACCTCATGGGCCTCGTGCGCGAAGACCTGATCTTCGACGTCGGCCGTCACGTCGACGACTCCGTCCACCTGTTCGAAGAGTGGGGCCTGCCCTGCTGGACCAAGGATGCCGACGGCCATAACCTGGACGGCGCCCAGTCCAAGGCCAAGGGCGTGTCCCTGCGCACCGGCGCCAAGCCCGTCCGCTCCGGCCGCTGGCAGATCATGATCAACGGCGAGTCCTACAAGTGCATCGTGGCCGAGGCCGCCAAAAACGCCCTGGGCCAGGATCGCTACATGGAGCGCGTCTTCATCGTGAAGCTGCTCCTGGACGCCAAGGAGCCCAACCGCATCGCCGGTGCGGTCGGTTTCTCCACCCGCGAAAACAAAGTGTATGTCTTCAAGGCCAACGCCATCCTGGTGGCCTGCGGCGGCGCGGTCAACGTGTACCGTCCCCGCTCCACCGGTGAGGGCATGGGCCGCGCCTGGTACCCGGTCTGGAACGCTGGTTCCACCTACACCATGTGCGCCCAGGTCGGCGCCGAGATGACCATGATGGAAAACCGGTTCGTCCCCGCCCGCTTCAAGGACGGTTACGGCCCGGTCGGCGCCTGGTTCCTGCTGTTTAAGGCCAAGGCCACCAACGCCAAGGGCGAGGACTACTGCGCGACCAACAAGGCCATGCTGAAGCCTTACGAGGATCGCGGTTACGCCAAGGGCAACATCATCCCGACCTGCCTGCGTAACCACATGATGCTCCGCGAAATGCGCGAAGGCCGCGGTCCCATCTACATGGACACCAAGACCGCCCTGCAGAGCACCTTCGCCAACCTGAACGCCGAGCAGCAGAAGCACCTCGAGAGCGAAGCCTGGGAAGACTTCCTCGACATGTGCGTCGGCCAGGCCAACCTGTGGGCCTGTCAGGACATCGAGCCCGAGAAGAAGGGTTCCGAGATCATGCCGACCGAGCCGTACCTGCTCGGTTCCCACTCCGGCTGCTGCGGCATCTGGGTCTCCGGCCCGGACGAAGCCTGGGTGCCCGACGAGTACAAAGTCAAGGCCGACAACGGCAAGGTCTACAACCGCATGACCACGGTCAACGGTCTGTTCACCTGCGCTGACGGCGTCGGCGCTTCCGGCCACAAGTTCTCCTCCGGCTCCCACGCCGAGGGCCGCATCGCCGGCAAGCAGATGGTGCGCTGGGTCGTCGACCACAAGGACTTCAAGCCCACCCTGGCTGAAAAGGGCGCCGATCTCGCCAAAGAGATCTACCAGCCCTGGGAAACCTTCAAGGCCGGCGTCGGCGCTTCCACCGACCCGATCGTCAACCCCAACTACATCAGCCCGCATAACTTCATGATGCGCCTGGTGAAGTGCACGGACGAGTACGGCGGAGGTTGCATGACCATGTACACCACCTCCAAGTCCCTGCTCGACACCGGCTTCCAGCTGCTGCAGTACCTCGAAGAGGACAGCAAGAAGCTGGCCGCCCGCGACCTGCACGAGCTTATGCGTTGCTGGGAGCAGTATCACCGCCTGTGGACGGTGCGCCTGCACATGACCCACATCATGTTCCGCGAAGAGACCCGTTACCCGGGCTTCTACTATCGCGGCGACTTCCTGGGCCTGGACGACAGCAAATGGAAGTGCTTCGTCAACTCCAAGTACGATCCGGCCACCAAGGAAACCAAGGTCTTCAAGAAGAACTACTACCAGATCATTCCCGAGTAGGAATGACCAGGGCGGCCGCGGGCGTTGAGCCCGCGGCCGCTTTTTAACGGTCTTACCCGGGCGGATGGACCGTACTCAAGCGCCTGCGGCGGGGCGGTCTATCCTCGCGGATCAGGCCGTTTTCTTGCTGGCCTTAACCATTGCCGGGAGGTTGCGATGGGAAGCAACGCGATACTGGTCGTCGGCGGCGGCTTCAGCGGCATCACCGCCGCGCTCGAAGCCGCGGAAGTCGGCCACGAAGTCTACATCGTCGAGAAAAATCCCTTTCTCGGCGGCCGGGTGATGCAGCTCAACAAATATTTCCCCAAGCTGTGCCCCCCGTCCTGCGGCCTGGAAATTCAGTTCCAGCGCATTAAGAACAATAAGAACGTCAAATTCTTCACCCTGGCCGAAGTGACCAAGGTCTCCGGAACCGCCGGCGATTACGAAGTCACCGTGTCCATCAAGCCTCGCTACGTCGAGCCCGGCAGCGTCGATCTTTCCGAGACGGTGGCAAAGCTCTCCAAGGACGTCAAAAGCGACTTCGAATTCGGGCTTGGCCAGCGCAAGGCCCTGTACATGGATGTCCCCTTCGCCTTCCCCAACCGCTACGTCCTGGAAAAGGAACGTTGCACCAAGGAAGACCTGGAGACCCTGTCCGGCGCGGACGTCGTGAACCTCGACGACGCCCCCAAGGAAATCGTGCTCAAGGTCGGCTCCATCGTCTACGCCACCGGTTGGAAGCCCTACGACGTGACCCGGCTCACCAACCTCGGCGCGGGCGAGATCGCCAACTGCGTCACCAACATGCAGCTGGAACGCCTGGCTGCCCCGAGCGGACCGACCCACGGCAAGATCGTGCGCCCCTCGGACGGCAAGGCCCCGCGCTCCGTGGCCTTCGTCCAGTGCGCCGGTTCGCGCGACGAAAACCACCTCAACTACTGCTCGTACATCTGCTGCATGGCTTCGCTCAAGCAGGCGGCCTACGTGCGCGAAGCCTTCCCCGACGCCCGCGTCACCATCTACTACATCGATCTGCGCACCCCGGGCCGTTACGACAACTTCGCCAAGCGCATCCTGGCCGATGACCGTATCAATGCCGTCAAGGGCAAGGTTGCCGCCGTGGCCGAGGACGCCGGCACGGGCGACGTGATCCTCACCGTCGAAGACGCCGTCTCCGGTATCAAGTCCGACAACCGTTTCGAACTGGTGGTGCTGGCCACGGGCATGCAGCCGAGCATCGCCGGCGAGCGCCTGCCGGTGGACGTGCCCGTCGACGAGATGGGCTTTATCATGGGCGGCGAGGAAAAGGGCATATTCGCCGCCGGATGCGCCGCCACGCCGCTTGACGTCATGAAGTCGGCCCAGTCCGCGACCGGCGCGGCCATGAAAGCAATTGCTCTGGTGAGAGGGAGGTAGCGGCGATGGCCGAAAAAATCGGTGTGTATATCGACGAAGCTAGCGTCGCCCCGCTTCTTAACGCCGAGGAGTTGGTCGCGTTTGTCAAGGAAAAATGCGGCGGGGCCTGCCCCATCGTCAAATCCCACAAGCGGCTGTCGAGCGAGAGCGGCGTGGCCATGATCAAGGCCGACGTCGACGGCGGCGAGATCGACGCGGTGCTTATTTGCGGCACCTCGCCCCGCGTGGACTGGGACGTGTTCGCCTTCGGGGACAAGGTCCTCGTCGAGCGCGTCAACCTGCGCGAATTCGTGGTGCTGTCCTACAAGAACCCCGACGGCTCCGCTCCGGTCGCCGGCGGGCCCGTGCCCGAGGAGCTCGCCTCCATCGTCCATGACTACCTGCGCATGGGCGTGGTGAAGCTCCAGAAAATGAACCGGCCCCATCCGGAACTGCCCGAGACCACCAAGACCGTGCTGGTCCTCGGCGGCGGTTTCGCTGGCCTGAACGCCGCCCTGTCCGCCGCCGCCGCCGGCGCGGAAGTGGTGGTGGTCGAAAAGGAAGGCAAGCTCGGCGGCAAGGCGGCCGGGCTCTACAAGACCTTCCCCATGAACTACCCGTATCTCGAGGCCACGGACACCGGCATCGAGACGCTTATCGCCAAGGTGAACGGCAGCCCGAAGATTTCGGTGCGCCTTTCCACCACGCTGAAGGAACTCGCTGGCGCGCCGGCCATGTACACGGCCACCCTGGCCTCCGGCGGCAAGGAAGAAACGCTTCCCGTCGGCGCCGTGGTCCTGGCCGCGGGCTGGTCGCCCATGGCGGGCGACGCCCTGGCTCCTTTCGGCTACGGCACGCTCAAAAACGTCGTGACCTCGGCCGAGTTCGAGGCCATGGTCAAGGCCGGCGAGATCAAGCGGCCTTCCGACGGCAAGGCGCCGACTTCGGTGGCCTTCGTCGTGGACGTGAAAAAGCTGCTCGACGACGCCATGGCCGCCGCCGCTCCGGTCGAGGACGCCCCGGCCGAGGAGGCCAAGCCCGCCGACAAGAAGGCGGGCGAGGAGGAAGAGGCCGTCGCGGTCTTCGAGCCGATCAAGACGCCCAAGCACCTCGTCTACGCCTCCGAGCTCACGAGCCTCGTGGCGCTCAAGCAGGCCAACTACGTCCGGGAAAAGCTCCCCGACGCCGTGGCCATGATCGTCTACGACTCCATGATGGTCCCCGGCATCAACGAGCGCTACTACCGCGCCGCCCAGGACAACCCCGGCATCATGCTCACCAAGGGCACGGTGACCGGCGTGACCGAGGAAGGGGCGAACCTCGTCGTTTCGGCCAAGGACACGCTCCTTGGCGGCGAGATCACCCTGGCCGCCGACCTGGTCGTCCTGCCCACGGGCATGGTGCCGGCCACGGCCCTCGATCCGACCATCAACCTGGTCTACCGGCAGGGCCCGGCCTTCCCCGACCTGGAGCTCTTCGACGGGTTCGCGGATTCCAACTACATCTGCTTCCCGTACGAGACCCGGCGCACCGGCATCTACGCCGCCGGTTGCGTGCGCCAGCCCATGACCATGGCCCAGGCCAGGGAAGACGCGGCCGGCGCGGCGCTCAAGGCCATCCAGTGCATCGAGTCCGCCGGCCACGGCGTGGCCGTGCATCCCCGCTCGGGCGACCTGTCCTACCCGGTGTTCAACTTCGTGCGCTGCACCCAGTGCAAGCGCTGCACCGAGGAATGCCCGTTCGGCGCCCTGGACGACGACGAGAAAGGCACGCCGAAGCCCAACCCCACGCGCTGCCGCCGCTGCGGCACCTGCATGGGCGCCTGCCCCGAGCGCGTCATCTCCTTCGACAACTACAACATCGACATGATCGGCTCCATGATCCGCGAGTGCGAGATTCCGCCCAAGATCGAAGAGGGCGGCCCGCGCGTGTTCATCCTGGCCTGCGAGAACGACGCCTACCCGGCGCTCGACATGGCGGCCCTTCGCGGCAAGAAATGGAGCCCCTACGTGCGCATCATCCCGGTGCGCTGCCTGGGTTCGGTCAACGCCATCTGGGTGGCCGACGCCATGAGCAAGGGCGTCGACGGCGTCATGCTGCTCGGCTGCAAATACGGCGACGACTACCAGTGTCACTTCGTCAAGGGGTCCGAGATCTGCAACCGCCGCAAGGAGAACATCGCCGAGTCCCTCAAGCGCCTTGGCGTCGAACCCGAGCGCGTCGAGCAGTATCAGGTGGCCATTGACGAATACGACAAGATCCCCGAGATGATCGACCAGTTCATGAATATGGTCCTCAAGATCGGTCCGAACCCGTTCAAAGGCTATTAGGAGGAAGGGTCCATGTCATACGCCGAGCGTATCAAACCCGATCTGCAGTTCGTCAAAGACCTGCAGGCGGCTGGCGGCGATGCCTGCAAGAAGTGCTACCAGTGCGCCACCTGCAGCGTGGCCTGTCCCTTGGCCCCGCCCGAGAATCCCTTCCCCCGCAAGGAGATGGTCTGGGCCCAATGGGGTCTCAAGGACCGTTTCGAGGGCGACATCGACATCTGGCTGTGCCACAACTGCCAGACCTGTTCCGAGCTGTGCCCCCGCGGGGCCCGGCCGGGCGATCTGATCGCCGCCATCCGCAACCTCACCTACAGGGATCTGGTCGAGCCGAAAGCCATCGGCAAATGGATGAGTTCGGCCAAACATCTGCCGAAGCTCATCGCCATCCCGGCCGTGCTGTACCTGTTCATTTGGCTGCTGAGCACCGGCTGGAGCCTGCCCAAGGGTGAAATCGTCTACGGAAAACTCTTCCCCGGCGATTTTACGATCGACCCCATCTTCGGTCTGGTCGCCCTGTTCGTGGTCTTCACCTTTTATAAGGGTGTGACCAAGTTGTGGAAGAGTTTCGATAAAACCATCCCCACCACCCTGCATATCGGGGCGCCGACCAAAAAGCCGACCATCATCGAATCGATCAAGGCCGTCGTTTTGGACGAGATCGCCACCCACGTGAAGTGGAACGAGTGCGGTAACGATAACACCGAGCGGTACAAGGGCCATTTGTCGCTGTTCTACGGCTTCGTGGCCCTGGCCATTGTCACCGGCATCGTGGCCGTGGCCCACTGGGGCGGCAAGATCGTGGAATTCATCGCGCCCATCGGGCATACGCCCATGCCGCTTTGGAGCCCGGTCAAGCTGCTGGCCAACATCGGCGCCCTGGCGCTGCTTTACGGCCTGACCATGCTGACCCGCCGCCGCCTGGCGACCGATCCCGGCAAGGCCACCTCGTCGTACTACGACTGGTATCTGCTCGGCGTGATCTGGGCGGTGGCCCTGACCGGCATCGGCTCGGAGCTGTTCCGTCTGGCCGGCGTGGCCGCCCTGGCCTACCCGACCTATTACCTGCACCTCATCGCGGTCTTCATGCTGTTTGCCTACCTGCCCTGGTCCAAGCTCGGGCACTTGGTCTACAGAACGACGGCATTGGTTTACGCCCATCAGGCTGGGCGGCTTCCCCTCAAACGTGAAGAAGAAAAGATTTTCATGGTCTAATGAAGGAGGATACCATGGCTGAAGCGCGCAAGGTCTTCCCGATGAACGCGTTCGTGTCTTACCTCAAAGGCGTCGACAAGGAAGGCAACAAGAAAGCCGTGGCCGATATGGTCGGTTACATGGCCGGCATGGAAATCGATGCGGAGCTCGCTCCCTTCGCCGCCGCCCTGGCCAAGGCCTGGATATACGAACAGCATCCCGAACTGGTGCGTATGAGCAGCGGCGAGCTGTCCTCCAGCGCCCAGAACGTCTCCGTCTCCGTCATGCCCCCGGATGTCGTGGCCGAGGTCAACGCCATCTTCGCCAAGCTGACCGAGACGAAAAAGGCCAATGAAGAGCTGGCCGCCAAGCTCGAAAAGGTCGAGGCGGAACTGGCCGAGAAGACCGCCATCCTGAAGGATGTCGAAGTCCGCTGCAAGGCCGCCGAAGACAAGGCCGGCAAGCTCGAAGCCTCCATGAAGGACGAGGGCGAGAAGGTCATCGTGGCTTCCGAGGCCAAGGTCACCGAGTACATCGGCAAGGTCGACGAGCTGCTGAAAATGATCGAGGATGTCAAAAAGCACGGTGTGGTCACCGTGGCCGGCGGCGGCGCCGCCGCGGGTGGCGAGGCCTCTTCCGGTTCCGGCGAACCGGAGGTCGGCGGCGAGCCGTCTTCCGACTTCGGTTTCGGCTCCGACGCCTTCGCTACCGACAAGTGGTAGAATCCGGCCCCGGCCGGTATGGAAAGGGAGGCCCCACACGGGGCCTCCCCTTTTTTTATGCTCCGGCGCGACCGTGGGCCGAGGCTGCGGGGAAGGCCCAGGTATTCCGATACGGGGCATGTTGCTTGACTATGTCGGGAATATCCCATTTTTCAACGGGATCGTATGGACGGGTTCGGTTGGCGCGAATGAAAAACGGGTCCCGATAAAAACGGTACCCGACAGGGGTGCTTGCTATGGCGCTAGTTCTGGCTCCTGGCGCGCTTTGGGCGCAATCCGGCAAATACAGCGAAACGCCGTCGCGGATGGTCGACCCCATGACCATGCGGGGCATGGTCACTTCGCCCAATTATCTGGCGACCCAGGCCGGCGTGGATATCCTGCGGGCCGGCGGCAACGCGGTCGATGCGGCGATAGCCGTGGCCTCCACCCTGGCCGTGGTCTATCCCCAGATGTGCACGCTCGGCGGCGACAACTTCTGGCTGGTCTACAACGCCAAGACAGGCGAATTGCGGGCGCTCAACGCCAGCGGCCGCTCCGGGGAAAAAGCCACCATCGCCTTTTATACGTCCAGGGGGTTGTCCAAGATTCCCGCGCGCGGATTCCTGGCCGCCAACACGGTGCCCGGGGTGGTTTCCGGTTGGGATGCCGCCTACAGCTATGCGAAAGGCGCGATGGGCGGCAACCTGCCCTGGGCGCGCCTGCTCGAGTCCGCCATCGGCTACGCCCGGGACGGCTTTCCCGTGAGCCCCAGCCTGGCCCGCTGGGAGGCGATCAACGTCGATCCCAAGGACCAGGAATTCCGGGACTTCCAGCGTTTTGACAATTTCGCCCGCATGTACCTGAAAGCCGGAGGCAAGGCCTACGCCACGGGCGAAGTCATGAAGCTCCCCCAGCTGGCGGCGACGCTGGAAACCATTGCCAGGGACGGGGCGGACGCCTTTTACAAAGGGCCCATCGCGGACCGGATCGTGGCCTATCTGCACGCCAACGGCGGCGTGTTGACTCGTGAGGATTTCGCCAGACATACGGCGGATTGGGTCAAGCCGATCCATGTGCCGTACAGGGACCTCGTCGCCTGCAATTTCCCGCCGAACACCCAGGGCATGGCATCGCTTGAGATCCTCAACATCATGAACAAGTTCGATGTGCAAAAGCTCGGGGAAGGCTCGGCCGACTACTACCATCTGCTCGTGGAGGCGACCAAGCAGGCCTTTGCCGACCGCGACCGCTACCTGACCGATCAGGACTTCTCGCCCATTCCCCTGGACTACCTGCTTTCCGCTAAGCACGGCAAGGAACAGGCCGCGCGCATCGACCTGAAAAAAGCGGCCAAGGACGTCACGCCGCTCGATCCCAAGGGCGACACCGTCTGGCTCGGCGTGGTCGACAAGGACGGCAACGCCGTTTCCCTGATCCAGAGCATCTACCACGACTTCGGTTCGGGCATCGTGGCCGGCGATACGGGGGTGCTGCTGCAAAACCGGGGCAGTTTCTTCTCCCTGGACCCCAAGCACGTCAACCATCTCGAGCCGCGAAAGCGCACCTTCCATACGCTGAACCCTGCCATGCTCCTCAAGGACGGCAAGCCCTACCTCGTCTATGGCACCATGGGCGGGGAAGGGCAGCCGCAAACCCAGGCCGCCATCGTGACCCGGGTCGTGGATTTCGGCATGATGCCCCAGGATGCCATAAACGCCCCGCGCTGGCTTCATGGCCGCACCTGGGGCGCGTCTTCCAACGATCTCAAGCTGGAAAGCCGGGTGGGCGAGACGGTCGCGGAAGAGCTGCGCCAGCGCGGCCATCCGGTCAAGGTCGTGGATGCCTACACGGATACCATGGGCCATGCCGGCGCGATCCTGATCGACCGGAAAACCGGCGTGCTGTACGGCGCGACCGACCCTCGGGGCGACGGATTGGCAGCGGGATATTGACCTCGGCTGGACGCAAGCAAGGGCGGTCCGCAGGGCCGCCCTTGCTTGTGTGCGATGGCCGCGCGAGTCGTGAAAACACCTCCTCAGGGCGGACTTTCAGGACCAGGGCGGATATGCGATCATCCTTCGCCCGGCAGGCCGCGAAGCGTCGGAAAGCCCGCCGGAACCAACGCGGAGGCATTCGTGCGCCATGGCCGGCATCGGAGAGGAACGTGATGCAGCGTGAGGACGCCGATACGGCGCGGCTGATCGCCCTGATGCGGTCATCGCCGTTGTGGAGCGATTTTTCGGAGGATGACCTTGCCCGGCTTGTGACGAGCGGCGCGGTGCGGCGGCGTAAGTTTGGCCAGGGCGAGGTCGTGGTGGAGCAGGGCAATTACGAGAAGACGTTTTTCCTGCTTCTCTCAGGCCGCGCGCGCGTGCTGCGCGACAATCGGGAAGTCGCCGTTCTGGCCGAACCCGGCACGGTCATCGGGGAAATGAGCTTCGTGCTCGGCAAGGGACGCACGGCCACGGTCCTGGCCGATGCCCCGACCGACTGCCTGGTCGTGGACATGGGCTACGTGGATTTTCTGGAAAGCCCGGAGCGCGAGGATTTTCTCATCCGCATCTTCCGGCGTCTGGCCGAGGTCGTGGCCCAGCGCCTGGGATCGGCCAATGCCCGCAAGGCCGAGCTTTTCACCGCCATACGGGAACGACGCGAGAAGCTCAGGTCCCACATCGCGGCCGAGCGCCAGGTCATCACCGCCCTTCGGCGCGAACTCGAGAGTCTGGACACCACCGACGACGAGGCCGTCCTGCGCCAGCTGCTCGATAGGCGGTTTTGAGAGGGGGCAGGGGAGAAGGGGGGAAGGGCGAAGAGCTTCCGGGGGAGGGGTTTTTTTGAAAAAAAACTCCCTCCCCCGGACCCCCACCCTCAAAAACTTTTATAAGGGGAGATGGTTGGGACGGGGCGTAACGCTGGGGAGAGATATGAAGAGAAGAAGCCGCATTCCGCATGGGATTCCAAAGGGCGGGAGCCCTTTGGCCGCCGGAGGCTTTTCCCCTGTTTACCACTGCTATCGCTAGCCGGAGCGCTTGGTGGGCAACAGTTCGTTGAGCTCGTCGATGTAGTGTTTTTCCAGCTGGTTGACCCGGTCGATATGGGTGCGGAAAATCATGTCCATGCGCGGGTCGAAGAAGCGGTGGCTGCTGTAGCTCGAGACCGAGACGAAGCCGCGCCGGGCCTTGTGCGCGCCGCCCATGCCCGGGTCGTAGCGCGTGATGCCGTTGGCGATGCCCCAGGCGATGGGCGCGTAGTAGCACAGCTCGAAATGGAGAAAGGGGATGTCCTCGAACGCGCCCCAGTAGCGGCCGAAAAGCAGGTCGTTTTTGTGCGCCAGCAGGGCCAGCGCCACCGGATCGCGCCGGCCGGCCTTGAAGGCGGCGGCAAAGGCCAGACGGTGGCGGAAGGCGGCGGGCAGTCCCTCGAAAAATTCCGGCGTCAGGTAGCGGCAGCCCCAGGGACCGAACTTGGCGTTGGTCTTGTCGTAGAGCTCGCGCATGATCGGGAAAAACGTGTCCGGGATATCCGAGCCGGAGACGACCGTCACCTCGATGCCCGCCTCGGCCAGAGCCCGGCGCTCGTGCCGGATCGCCTTGCGCCGGTTGGTGTTGAGCGTGGCCAGAAAGTCGTCGAAACCGCCGTACTGACGGTTGCGCCACAAATAGCCCTGGTGCCGCCAGGCCGTGAAGCCGTAATCCTCGGACGCGGCGGCGAAATCCGGCTCGGTGAAGAGAAACGCCGCGCCCTTTACGGCGTTGCCCAGGCAAAACTGCTCGATGCTCTCGAAAAGCCGCCGCGACAACCGCGTCTGGTTGCACTGCGGGTCCATGAGGAACCTGAGCCCCGTGGCCGGGGTGAACGGGCTGGCCCCGACCAGACGCGGATAATAGGGCAAGCCGAGCCGGCTGGCCGCTTCGCCCCAGAGCTGGTCGAAAACGAATTCCCCGTCGGAGTGCCATTTGAGGTAGAGCGGAACGGCTCCCACCAGCTTGCCCGAGGTATGGGCGAGCAGATGGTTGGGATACCAGCCCTTGGCCGGCGAGGCGCTGCCGGAATCCTCCAGGAGCTTGAGCCAGGCCCACTCGAAAAACGGCGTATCCAGGGGCGCGGCCAACGCGTCCCATTCAAGCTGCTCGGCCTCTCCCATGGAGTGGACGAAGCGCAGGGTGAGCTGGTCGGCAGGAACGGTCATTGCGGGATCATACGCCGCGTCCCGCCTCCTGTCATCAGGCGTCGTGACGAAACGGCGGAAAAGCGTCGCGGCCGCGCCCGGGGAATCGGCCTCACGGGAAAAACGGCGATCAGGCGTTCAGGGCGGCCAACGCGGCGTCGGCGTCGTCGAAAATGGCGAACACCTTGCCGAGGTCGGTAATGCGCAGCACCTTGGCCACGCCGTCGGCGATGGAGCACAGCGCCACGCTGCCGCCTTCGGGCAACAGCCTGTTGCGCACCGTGATAAGGGAGCCAATGGCGCTGGAGTCCAGAAACTCCACGCCGGAAAGGTCGATGACCAGCGTCCTGGGCGCCGTCTCAATATGCGGGGCCAGACAACGCTGGAAATCCGGGCACACGGTGTAGTCGAAAGTTTTGGGCAGTCCGGACACCAGCGTGACCGGGCCGTGTTTGGTGGCGATCAAATCCATGGAGCCTCCGATACGCTAAAATGGCGACGCTTGGCGTTTACCATGGGGCCAGGGATGGGGCAACCCGGCAAGGGTTGTCGAATATTTTCCTTCCGAACGGCGACGCTTGTGTGTACTATAGAAGAGCCGTTCAAAAGGATGGATCGCGCCGCCTGGAAGTCACGAGGGCGGCCGGAGGTGCAACGCACACCATGAACAAGGATCCCGGTCAATTCAAGGGAGTCCCCCCTCCCGAGGCTTGTTCCGACTCGGTTTGCGCCATGCTCGACCGGGTCGGCGTGCCCCGGGATTCCAAATGGCGGGGGCTCATCCTCTATATGCGCAGCATCAAGAACTACGACTTCCTGGACAACGAACAAAAGGAGCAGTTGCAGGCCCTTGGCATGGAAGTGCTCAAGGCCCGGGATTTTTCCGAGGCGAAATTCCAGGAGATCATCAAGGCCAACGAACGCATCCTGAGCGCCCCCTGGAATCTGGCCCTCACCCGCACGCTCCAGGAAACCGCGTCCCTGGTCCAGGAATTCCAGGGCACGCTGCTCAAGCATAAGGGCGGCGTGCAAAAACTCGAAAAAGTCACCATCGAAGCCGTGGAATCCGGCGGCGACGTGGAACGCATGCTCGGCACCATCCGTCGCGGATTCAAGGAAATGGCCACCCTCATCGAGGAAGATGCCGAAAAAATGGTGGCCATGAGCCTGACCGATTCCCTCACCGGCATCCATAACCGCCGGGCCTTCGACACCCATATCGAAAAAGCCGTGGTCAGGGCCGAGGCCGAACAACGCCCGCTGGCCCTTTTCATGTGCGACATCGACCACTTCAAGAACTTCAACGACCAGCACGGCCACCGCATCGGCGACCAGGCCCTGGTCGTGGTCGGATCCATTCTCAAAGGCTTTGCCGAGGAAATGAAACAGCTTGAAGATCGCGATATCTTCCCCGCCCGCTACGGCGGCGAGGAATTCGCCGTGACGCTTTTCAATATCGGCAAGGAGGAGGCCGAGGAACTGGCCGAAATCATCCGACGCAAAATCGAACGCTACAACTTCGTCATCCGGGACCCCGACGGTCAGATCCTGGCCTCGGGCATCAAGATCAACGTCAGCATCGGCGTGGCCGAACTGCTCGTGGATTGCCCCGGATGCGGCGTGGCCCACCTTGTCGACGCCGCCGACAAAGCCCTTTATCTGGCCAAATCCTCCGGCCGCAACCAGGTTCGCGTCTACGTCAGGCCGTAGCGGGCGAGCGGGCGAGCGAGCGGGACAGGGCTGGACAGGACAGGACAGGACAGGGGCTCTGCCCCTGGCCCCGCCGGGGGACTTGATGTCCCCCGGACCCCCTTTTACCGGATTGGACTGGTGGGGTGTGGGAAAGGCTGGTGGAGTGGTGTCTTTGGCGGATGGGACGCCGTGTGTTTGTTGCCGCAATCGGCCCGGCGACACGAGGCGCAAAAGCGCCTCGACGCCGGACACGATTGCGGCAACAACCGCGCCAGCGGCGAAGCGCCGCATTTCAAGAAAAGACATTTTCTCTGAATGTCGCCCCCTTGGGGCGACCGGCGTGGTGGGGGCGGAATTTGCTTGGGACGAGCCTGCCGCGAAGCGGCGGCACCGTCCCGACAAATTCCGCCCCCATCTTCTCCACTCTCGCCCTCTCGCCAACCCGCAAAGCCTCCGCCCAGCCAAAGCACACCGGAAGGGGGGACCGGGGGCCCGTGGCCCCTCGGCGGGTGCAGGGCAGCGCCCTGCCGGGGGTGCGGGGGCGGAGCCCCCGCCTTCTTCGCCTTACTTCCCGCTGCCGCCTTGGGCCAGGTAGTACCGGCCGTCCTTGAGGGTCGCGGTGGTGGTGACGTATTTGGCCAGGTCGCGCAGTGTGACGAAGGCGATTTCCTTGTGTTTGGCCAGCATGGGCAGCAGGGTTTCCCATTGTTCGTTGGTGAATTCGCCGGGGCCGTGGGAGTAGAGGCAGCCGATGCCGCCCACTTCGTCGAGCTTTTTGAGAAAGGCTTCGAGCTTCGTTTTGAATTCGGGGCTGGCGGGGTTCGTGCCGAAGAGGTCGCGGGGTTTCTCGGCGAAGACGCGGTAGAGGTTGTAGCCGTCGGGGGAGCCCAGGGCGACGTTGCCGGCCGGGCCGACGCGGCCGATGTTCATGCCCAGTTCGCTGGTGATCTTGCGGGAGACGGCGTCGGTGACCAGGAAGGGGTAGACCATGGAGGTGCAGGCGTAGCCGGGGAGTCCGGTTTCGATGTCCTTTTTCCCGTTTTCCATCTCGTAGCGGGCGTTTTGGGCGATATCGACGTAGAGCGGCACCAGGCCGTTTTTGAAGAAGATGTCTAGCTTGTCGGTTTTGGACAGGAAGGCGGCGTGGATATTGGCGTAGTAGGTGTCGCCGAGTTCGGCGGCGACGCCGCGGGTATTGTTGAGGGCTTCGACGAGCTTTTTGAGGTTGGGGGTGGGGCCGTTTTCGGACAGGTCGTATTCGGCCACGGGTTCGGGCTTGTCGTTGACGAAGATGCGCAGTTTGGCGGCGGCCGGGTCGACGGCGGCATAGGCGGATTTGGCTGCGGGGTTGTAGTAGCGCAGCCGGATGACGTCGCCGGGGGCCACGGGGACGTGGTCGCGGGTATGGTCGGCGATCTCGTGGCCGTTGGCCACGTGTTTGGCCATGACGGCGTAGTCGTCGGCCGTGGCCTTGGCGGTATTGACGGCCAGGGTGGTTTTGATGCCGTAGGCGTCGCTGTCGCTGGCGAGTTTCGACCAGAGGGCCAGGTTGGGCAGGTCGTCGATGACGATGGCGAGGTAGGCTCGGGGGCCCTTGCCGGGCAGGGGCACGCCCTTGGTGGCGCTGGTGAGGCCCTGGGCGGCGGCCTGGGGCGGGCAGGCGGCCAACAGGATGGACGCTATAAGGAAAAAGCCGCCAAGGGCGGCGGGAATGCGCGGTCGCATGGGTATATCCTCCGGTTCTGGGTATCCTTGAAACTAATTTATAGGGGCTGTTTTTCAAAAAACAAGCCGGAAGAAAGCCTTTTAAAAAAGCTTTGTCTCCCGTAACCTGTTGAAAAGTTTAGGAAGGGGAGAGCGCGAGAGGGGCTACTACCCTTTTCAAAGGGTTTCCCCTCTCGCATTCTCTTCTCTTCTTTTCACTTCAAGCTTTGCAGCCAGTCGAACAGTCCCGGGGCGTTGCCGCCGAGACGCCAGATGGCCAGTCGGGAAAATCCAGCGGTGCGGGCGGCCTGCCACAGGGTGGACAGGGTTTGGGCGTCGGCGTGCCAGATTTCGTGGGATTTGCCCTCGGCGTCGCGGTATTGGCTGACGAGGTAGCCGTCGGGGGCGGAGCGTGTGGAGGGGACTTTCTTGCGGGCCACCAGGGTCGCGGCGGCGGTTTCGTCGAGTTGGACGGCGGATTTGCCTTCGGTCCAGTCGAAGCCGCCGGTGGACAGCGCCAGTCCCGTGGCGGAAAGCGCCCCGATGGCGCGAAGCGCGCTTGCCTGGTTGGCCAGGAAGGCCGGGGTGGCCTTGGGACCGGGGCCGGAATGGGAGCCGAAGAGGTTGTAGCCCATGAGCAGGTATTGCGGGCCGACGGGCAGCGGCTTGCCGAGGTAGCGGGCCTGGGGCTGGAGCAGCACGGACAGGGCGAGTCCTTCCCGGCTGGTGCGCTGGTAAAGCTCCCGGACGAAGTCCAGAAAGGCCGGCCAGTCATCGGCGGCGATGTTCTCGTAATCGATTTCGAGGCCGGAAAAGCGGGAACGTTTGGCCAGGGCGACCAGGGCGCCGATATGGGCCGTGCGGGCGGCCGGGGTGGAGACCAGCCGTTTGACCAGCTCCGGGTCCTTGAGCCTGGCGTTTTTGCCCGAGGGCGCGGCGACCACGTCGTTGACCACGGTCAAAAAGGCCGGGGTGCGGCCGAAGGCGCGGCTCACGTCGCCGTGAAAGAGGGCATCCCATTCCGGGGCCAGGTACGGCCGGTCCTTGTCGTCAAACGATGCGGCGAACACCCGCACCGTGTCGAAAAGGCCGGGGTGCGCCCGCCATTCGGCCATGCCCCGGGGCAGATCCCAGTAGGCGATCCAGGCCGTGAGCCTGTCGGTTGGCCCGGCCTGCCCCATGGCCGGCCGGATTGGTCCGGCCAGGAGGACAAAGGCCAGGGCCAACGCGGCAAAAAAGGCCGATGCAAGGAGGGCTCTCCGGTTTTCGGAGGAAGTTCCCCTTAGAATATATAGCTTATGCTGGCCCATGCTTCATTGAGGTTATAGGTGGGGGTGCTGAAGTAGGAGTACTTGAGTGAGAGCTTTAACCGCTCTTTCATGGTGATGTCCATGCCGGCGTTGACGCGCCAGATGTTGCGCCAGTCGTTGTCGCGGTCGCGCGAGGGGCCGTAGCCCAAGCTGCCGTTGAGGTTGTACCAGCGGGTGGGGGAGTAGCCGAAGCTGGCGTAGGCCAGATGGGTGGCCAGATCGAGGGGCGCCCAGTATTCGATGGGATTGCGGTCGCTGTTGGCGAACTGGAAGGCGTAGCCCACGGAGAACATCGGGTATTCGAACAGGCGGCGCAGCAGGCGGCCGTCCACTGACCCGGTCTTGTTGCCGTCGGTGCGGGAGATGGCGTGGCCGCTGACGAAGAGGTCCCAGAAGTCGAGGATGCGGGTATGGGTGATGCAGCTTAGGCGGTTGGCCATGATCTGGGCGTAGATGGCTTCCACGGTGTCGATGCGTTCGTGGGCGCCTTGCAGCTCCCAGATGCCGTCGAGCTTGGCGCCTTTGGGCGCGATGGGGCCGTGGAGGGTGATCTGGCCGCCCGGGAGCGTGCCGGGGCCGTCGTCGTCGGTCTGGGTGAGCTGGCCCTGGGCCTCGATCCAGTATTCGGGATGGAAGAACCAGCGCGCGCCCAGGGTGAGGTCCTCGCCGTTGAGGTACTGGGTATGGCGCGAGTTGAAGACGTTGTAGGCGTCCTGGGGATCGAGGTAGCCGTTGTCGAGGGTATTGCTGACGGCTTTGATCATCTGTCCGTGGCGCTGGTAGCTGTCGATGGACCATTCGATGCGGCCGGCGCGCACGTACACCATGAGGTCGTCGCGGGGGTGGACCTCGCCGGTCAGGCCGTACCACCAGTAGCGGCGGTTGTCGCTGTCCCACCAGGTGTCCATGGAAGCTTCGGCCCTCGGCCGGGTGCGCAGTTCGGCCCGGAAGAGCTGGGTCGCGGCGCGCTCGGAATCGGGGCTTAAATCCACGGCCTTTTCGGCCAGCCGCACGGCCACGGGGTCGTCGTGCTCGTAGTAGGCGTTGACGGCGTGGTTGTAGGCCAGATCCTCGGGCTTGGCCTTGAGGTCCTTGGCTTCCTGGAAATAGTTGTCGGCCTGGCCGAGCTGTTCCTGCCAGGAATAGACCTTGGCCAGCTCCAGGGAAACCTGGTGCATGGGGTCGGCCTGGTTGAGGTAGTCTTCGAGGCCGGCCACATCGAGGCGCGGCGAGACGGCCTTGGCGGCGGTCAGCCGGGGATTGGCCATGGGCGTCCAGAAGCCTTCGGGCGCGAGGTTGAAGGCCCGGGGAAAGTGCTGGTCGACCACGGCCGTGTAGGCGTCGCGGGCGGCGGCATCGGCCACGAGCAGTTCGTCCGGGGCGTTGCCTCCGGGGTAGAAGAAGACGGGCCGCGTTTGCCCGAGGAGCCTGCCGGAGGGGTCCAGGGCATGCAGGCGTTCGGTCAGCCGCGCTTCCATGGCCGCCTTGTCCGTCACGCCCCTGGCCGCGCCGCCCACGCTCCAAAGCGGAACGGCGTAGCCGCCGGGGCCGGTGACATAGGGCGGATTGTGGTCGGTCAGGGCCAGGGACCAGCGGCCGGTGCCAACGAGCCTGGCCACCTCGGCCGCGTCCGGCAGGTAGGGCGTGCCGGGCACCAGGGATTCTCCGCCGATCACGAGCACGGCCTTGCCGCCGACCTCGGCCAGCAGGATGTCGATCTTGTCCAGCACGGCCGCGTCGGTGCGGTCGACGAGAAGGAGCATCTGGGGCGCGGTGTCCGTGTCCTTGTGTTCGCGGGCGGCCTGTCCCGTCGGACGCTCGGCCAGCTCCGCAAGGCTCAGGAACCGGCCCTTCCGGTCGGCCAGGGCGCGCAGGTGCGCGGCCATCTGGGACAGGCGCACCTTGCCCGGAACGTCGGCGTCGCGCACGTCGCTGTAATAGAGACACAACACGCCGCTGCCCGGGCCGAACGCGCGCAGCTTTTCCAGCGTGGGGTAGGCCGGGCGAAAGCGGTGGTCGGCGGCGGCGGCGATGGCGAACTTCATGCTGGCGGCGGCGTCGTCCGGCGCGGCGGCGTGGAGCCTCTTGGCCACCGTGTAGGCCTCGGCTTCCTTTCCGGTGAGCTGGTAGACGCTGAGAAGACCGCGAAGCGACGAGAGGTGGTCGGGGTTCTTGGCCAGCATGGCCTCGAACTGTTCCTTGGCCTCGGGGAATTTCTCCTGGTCGAGCAGCGCCCGGCCGAGCAGGTTTTGCAGGTTCAGGGAATCCGGGTCGATGGCCAGGCCGCGGCGGGCGTAGTCCTCGCAGGCCGGCAGGTCCCGGGTGAATTCCGTGGCCTCGGCGGCATAGCGCAGAAGCTCCCGGTCCTTGGGATGGGCGGCAAGGCCCCGGGCCGCTTCGGTCACCACGTCTTCGTAGCGGCCAAGGCCCATGAGCGCCTCGCACACGATGGCCCCGAGCACCGGGGACTTCTTGGCGGCGTAGGCCTTGCCCAGGGCGTCCACGGTTTCCTGGTAGCGCGTCTGACGGTTCAGCGCCCGGCCGAGGCCGGCCAGATAGTCCGAGGCATTCGGCTCGCGGGCGAGCAGATCGCGATACAGCGATTCTGACCCGGCCGGATCGCCCATCTCCAGGCGCACCACGGCCGCCGTGCCGAAAACGGCGCGGTCGTCCTTGGCCAGCCTGGCCTCGTACCAGTCGGCATACTCCCGGGCAGTGGTGAAATCGTTCCCGGCGACGAGCAGGGAGATGACGCGCTGGCGCATGCGGTCGTCGTTGGGAGCCAGGGTCAGGGCCTTGCGGAAATGGGCCAGGGCCTCGTTTTCCTTGCCGTCGAGGGCGGCGAATTCGCCCAGGGCGTATTCCCGGTCGAAGGGCGAGGCCTTGGCGATGGCCTCGGCCAGGAGGCGCTCGGCGTCGTCGGAGCGGCCCTGGCGCTTGCGGGCCAGGGCCAGGTAGAGCCGGGCCTCGTTCCGGTCCGGATCGTCGGCCAGAGCGGCTTCCAGGAAGGTGGCGGCCTCCTCGATGCGGCCCACGTCCCACAGCACCTTGCCGGCGTCGGCCAGAATCGCGCCCATGGCCTTTGGCGGCAGGTTTTTTGCCCAGGCCGGGGGCGTCAGGAAGAAAAAGCCGTCCCCAAGCTGGGCGTCGACCAGGGCGCGGCCGATGCGCAGATAGAGTTTGCCGGCAAGCTGGGGGGAGAGCGCCACGCGCACGAGCTTGCCGTCGGCATTGAACCCGGTCACGGTCGCCTGGCCGAGCCCGTCCGCCGGCAGGACGGCCAGGGCGTGCAGCTTTTGCAGGGCCAGGTCCCCCTGGCCGTTGCGCAGGGCGGCGAGGGCCGCGAGCAACTCGCCGTACGGACCGTAGTTCTTGTCCTTGAGCACGTTGCCGACCAGATCCCAGCGGTTGACCGCGCCGAGCGTCCAGGCCAGGCCCAGGGGCGAAACCTCGGGCGCATAGGTCCCAAGCAGCGCCATGGCGGCGTCCTGCTTGCCGATCTCGAGCAGCAGCGGCACCACCCGGGCCAGGAGCGGATCGTCGGCGGGCAGCCCTTCCTTCAGGGCCACTTTCCAGATGCCGAGGGCCGCGTCGGGACGTTTGGCGGCCCACAGCCGCCAGCCCACGTCGCGCAGGATGGAGGCGCGGGTGTCGAGCCCTTCGGTCAAGGCCTCGACCTCCTTGACGGTCTTTTCCGGGGCGCCGGTCTTGCCGATGGTGGCGGTCATGGCGTCGGCCAGATCGATGAACTGGCCGCGGAAGGGCCGGCGATTCTTGATCCGGCGCATCTGCCCAGAAGCGACGGAAAAATCGCCCTTGTTCCAGGCGGTCAGGGCCAGGCCGAAATGGAGCCCGTCTTGGTCGGGCCCGTTTCGCAGCTTATCCTCGAAGGCGGCGGCGGCGTCATCCTGGTCCGAGGCGCGCAGGGCCATGATGTAGCGGCCCTGGAGCACGGGATTTTTGGGGTCGAACTGCAGGCTTGTGGCCAGGAATCCGCTGGCTTTCTTGTACTCCTTGGCCGCCAGCCGGGCGTCGGCGATCCAGCTGGCCCATCGGCCCACATCCGGGGCGTTGCGCCAGTCCTTTTCCCACAGGTCGGCGGCCTTGGCCGGTTCACCCCGGTTGAGGAACACCCAGCCGAGTTCGCCGGTAACGGCCACCTGGTCGTAGCCGCCGGCCAGGGCCTTTTCGAGCAGGGTTTGGGCCAGGGCGAGGTTGTTTTCCCCGAGCATCCGCTTCCCGGCGTAAAACTGGAGCGCGGCCAGGACGTCCTTTCGCGGCCCCGCGTCGTCGGCCTCGGCCAGTTCGTCCATCACCGCCGCGTCCCCGGCGGCATAGCCGGCGGCGAGGCGCGCCACCAGCCTGTCCTGGTCCGCGGCCGGTTTCCAGGCGGCGAGAAACCGCGTCAGGTCGGCCTTGGCATCGGGCCTGGACAGCAGGTCGAGGATGAGCGCGCCGCTGATCTTTTCGCTGACTCCGGCCAGATAGCGGACCAGGTCCCCGTCCTTGCCCCCGGAGCGCTCGTCCAGGCGCAAAAGCGCCGTCAGCGTCAGGGTGTTGGCGGCGACGTTGTCCGGTTCCACCTTACGGGCCACGGCCAGGGTGTCGACGGCGCCGGCGTAGTCTTTCTTGGCGATCTGCAAGGAAGCTTTCTGGGTCCACAGGGGCGGATAGGCCGGATCCTGGGACAAGGCCTTTTCCACGAGTTCCAAGGCCTGGTCGAGTTGTCCCCGGGCCTGGGCCTGCTGGGATTGTTGCAGCAGCGTCACCACCGAGGCGTCGGCGGCCAGGGACAGGGTCGGGGCGGCGAGCAGCAGCGTCAGGAGGAGGAGAAACCGGATACGCATGGCCTTATCCCTTCACGTCGTAATAGATGGCCCCTTCCGGATCCGGACCGGGGGTTCGAAACAGCATCCGCGATTTGTCGAAGCGGTTGGCGAGCCTGGTCATGTCCCCGGCGTCGGAAAGCGGCGGCATGTCGAAGAGCAGCCAGTCCGGCCGCGGCAACTTCTCGGCGGCGAGCAGGCGGTTCTTGGAGGCGGGCGTCACGCGCAGAGCCACGGCGAAGCCCTTTTTGCGCAGCCGCTTTTCCAGGCGCGCCAGCACGGCGTCATCCGGAAAATCCTCCAGGGACAATACGAACCCGCCGAGCAGCTTGGCGATGATCAACGAGGCCGGGGCCGAGGCCACGGAGTCGGCCATGGCTTCGACCTTGGCCGGGTCGGTTTCGGACAGGTTCAGAAACGGGACCACGCCGCTTGCGGCCACGGTCACCAGGGCGGCGGCATTGGCCACCGGGTCGTCGGTCAGGGACTTTGCCGGCAGCACCATGGCGGTCAGGGTGCGCAGGTTGTCCAGGGAGGCGTCGGCCAGGGCCGGGGCCGCAAGCCAGCGCGGCGGAAAAGCGGTCAGGCGCAGATCGCTGAAGGCGGCCTTGTGCCCGCCCGTATCGCCCAGCGCGCCCAGAGCGAAGCTGCCCCGCTCGGTGCCGGCGGTCAGGGGGATGGGGTAGGGGCTTATCTCCTTGCCGCCGACGCGCATGAGCAGGCGGTTGTTTTTCACGCAGCAGTCGAGGGCCACCGGGCCGGTCTGGTCCACGGGCAGGACGTAGTTGACGAGGGTGTTTAAGGCATGGCCGTTTTTTTCGCGCACGATCACCTGGTCGGCGGTGACCTGGATGCGGACGTAGGAGCCGCTGTCCCGGTAGCGCAGGTAGATGAGCGCCGCGCCGCCCCGGGCGGGAACGACCTTGACCCGGCACAGGAAGTTTTCGAACCCTTCGGTGCCGCGCAGCAGGGCGAAGCCGTCCTTGCCGGCGGGGGCGGCGAGCGTCAGCGCCTGGCCGTTCGCCGTAATGGCGCCCGCGCCCACCTGCCACAGGCCGTGCAGGACCGAGTTGGAAAAATCCAGAAAGCTGCTTTGGGGCAGGCGCGATTCGATCTCGAGCAGCAAGCGGTCCGGGCTCCAGGTCGGATCGACCTGCAATCGGGTCAACCGGCGGGAATCGGCTTGCCGGGAATTGTACGATTCGCCCACCCGGGTGAAGGCGACCGGAAAGAAACGGGCGAGGCCCGCGTCATTGGGCTTGGCGATGGCCGGCGGCAGGCTCACGCCGAGGGTGTTGGCCGGCATGAAGACATAGCCGAGCGGCGGCTTGCCCGTCTCGTCGGCGATGGAGGCGTAGGCCCGCTTGTAATCGGCGGCCACCCGGGCGTCGAAGCCTTCCGGCGTCTCCTCGGGTTTGCCGTCCCCGGCCGCGAGGCGGGCTGTCAGGTAGTAGGCGTAGCCGCCCTTGGGCGTTTCGTTGATGAGCTTCGAATGGAATCCCATGGAGCCCACGTCCCAGAAGGGGTTGGCCGCCACCTTGCGCAGTTCGTCCGAGCGCACGAAAAAGCGGCTCCAGCCCGTGAGCCTGTCGCCGTAGAGGTAGAGCGAGGCGTTATATCCCGTGTGGACCAGGATGGGCTGGCTGAAAAGGACGCTGTCTTTGCGGCCGCCCTCGAACATCAGGTAGAGGGCCTTGTCGGGCAGCGGACCATTGGCGTCGTAGAAATTCTTCACGTCCTTTGTGGTGATGGTGCGGTAGCCGGCGGCGGCCAGGGCGGAAAGCTGCTCGCGCAGCCGGTTTTTGCTGGTGAGCGTTCCGGGCCCCTCATCGAGGCTCAAGCCCCCGTAGGAGATGGCCATGAAGCCCTCGCGCTGGGTCCATTGGTCGCGGTGGAAGGCCGGCGGGGCTTCCCGTTTGAACGCCGTCTGATAGACGAAAAAACCGGCCACGGCCAAAATGGCGTACTGGAAGAGGTAGCGCAGGAATTTTTTCATGCTGTCGGCCCCGCTTCATGGGTGTCATGGCTGGATGGCCGGGTGCCCCAGTTCGATTGCCAGAAGGTGAGCAACGCCCACAGGATCTGCCACAAGAGCACCGTGAGGTAGAAAAAGCAGAACGGCACGCCGTAAAGCCACAGATTCGAGCGCTTGAGGAAAAGGTACGAGGTGCACATGAGCATGCTCATGAAGAAGACCCCGGCGATGTACATGATCGGCCATATGCCGTAGGCGGCCGGCATGAACACGAAGGCCCGCAGCACCACGAACGGGGCCAGCACCGGCAACAGCAGGCCCAGGTAGAAGGAGATGGCCATGAACGGCTCCTTGCGCCACATGAACAGGCAGGCCTTGAGGCTCTCGCGCAGCCAGGAGCGTTTCCAGCGCATCTGCTGGGTGTAGAACTTGCCGTAGGTGGAGGGCACGATGGTGTGGGTCACGGCCGAGTGCTGGTAGACGGCGTAATGGCCGGTGAGCACGAAATTGGTGAGGCTGCGGTCGTCGCCGAAGGTGGCTGGTTGGCCGAGGTAGGTCTGGTGCTCCCAGGCGTCGAGGTGCCGCATGAGCACGTCGCGGCGGTAGCAGGCCAGGGGGCCGGACAGGCAGGTGACGGTGTCGAAGATGCTCTCGGCGGCCTTGAAGATGCGAAAGCCCACGAAGTAGCGCACGGCCTGCATCTTGGTCAGCAGGTTGGTCCACTTGTTTTCCACTTCGCAGCGGCCGGTGGAGGCCCCGACCTTGGGGTCCTTGAGGGGCTGGACCACGTTCAGGATGGACAGGGGCTGCAGGAAGCTGTCGGAGTCGACGAAGACCACCACGTCGCCGGTGGCCATGCGCGCGCCGGCGGCCATGGCGTGGCGCTTGCCCCGGTTTTTGGGAAAGGCGTGGATGAGGAAGCGTTCGCCGACCTCGTCGTAGATCTTGGCCCGGACCTCTTTCAGCACGGCCAGGGTGTTGTCGGAGCTGCCGTCGTCGACCACGATCAGCTGCAAATGCTCCTCGGGATACTGCTGGTTGAGGCAGCCGCGCACGGTCTTTTCGATCCACTCCTCCTCGTTGAAGCAGGGCACGACGATGGTGACCGAGGGGGTGAACTGCGGGTCCACGGGATAGGGCCGGTACAAGGCGGCGAAGAAGAACCTGGAGAGCAGATAGAAAAGCGCGCACAGGCCGTAGAGGAAAATCGGCACGTCGAACCAGAAGTAGAAGATACTTTCCTTTTTGATGAACCACACCCCGATCAGAGTGAGCATGATGCCGAGCAGGGAGGCGGCTTCGAAGTAGCGCCAGCGGCGGCGGTGCAGGTACTCGGTGATGCTTTTTTCGAAGGCGAAGGCGGCGTTTCCCGTGGAGGCGTCGAGTCGCACCACCCGGGCCGGCAGCCTGACGAACGATTCGTAGCCTTCGGGCATGGTGCCGGCGGCCAGGAAAAAGCGCAGCACCACCTTGTCGCCCACGCGCAGCTTGCGGTCGGGCTCGATGAGCATGCCGCTTTTGGACAGGTTGACGATACGGCCCGAACAGTAGCGGTATTTGCCGTTGCTGGAGTAGACGTCGACCTTTCCCTCGGAGAAATAGCGGGCGTCGGCGTTTCGCCGGGAAGCGCTCTTGGAGGGGATGTCCGGCAAAAAGCGTCTGTCCGGGTTTTCTCGAGGAAATACTTCCGCTTGCGACATGTGCTCACTCCCTGGGGACGATGCCGGGCTGTCGGCCGTTTTCGCCGGGCGGGCCGGCCCGGCGTTTCACTTTTTTAATCTGTCATGCGCGCTTGCGCCGCCGCGAGCGTTGCCGCTTTTGCCCCACTTCTTTGCGCCTTCCGCTTCCGGGCCTTGCGGGCCGGAGAAAATCGTTTTGGATGCTTGTCGGTTATACGCTGGAGCGACGTCTTGTCGCCGCCGGCCCTGGGCGTTGCCCGGGGCGTTGCCGTTTCGGCGGCGGGCCGCGGGAAACTTTTTCGCTAGAGAATTGCAATACCGGGGCCAGTCCTGCCTTCGAAGCGGGAGGCTCCGGGCGGATCGGAAGAAACCGGGGAAGGGGCGCACGCGCCGCCACGGCGCGGTGGCGGCCGGCGGATTGCGGCAACAGGAACGGGGGGCGGGGCCGGGTGGCCGCGACCGGACGGGGGTCCTGTCCGTCCGGTCACGGCGGGGGGAGGGAGCGTATAAATCCGTTAATCGGCGTGTTTGTTATTCATGAACGCGTCGGCCAGCCAGGAAAGGGCCATACAGCAGGCAACCACGGTCGCGGCAAGGATAATCTTATCGATGAACATACGGGTAACCTCCGATTGCCCGTATGTATTGCATCCGCCGTGCCAGGGCCGGTCAGGCCTCGTCCCGGCTTTGGGCCTCCCGGCGCTTGGGATGGGGCAGCGCGAAATTGAGCAGCACGCCGGCGACGCCGGCCAGGCCGATGCCTTCCAGGCGCATGCCGCCGAGCGAAAAGGTCATCTTGCCCATGCCGAGCACGATGATGAGCGCCACGATGACCATGTTGCGGGGCTCCATCAGATCGGCGCCCTCGCGCACCAGGGAGTTGAGCCCGACCACCATGATGGTGCCGAACAAAAGCAGCATGATGCCGCCCATGACCGGGGTGGGGATGGTCTGGAGCAGCGCGCCGAGCTTGCCGACAAAGGCCAGGCAGATGGCGGTCAGGGCGGCCCAGGTCATAAGCGCCGGGTTGTAGATCTTGGTCAGGGCCACGGCCCCGGTGACCTCGGCGTAGGTGGTCAGCGGCGGCCCGCCGAGAAACCCGGCCAGGGCCGTGGCCACGCCGTCGCCCATGAGCGAACGGTGCACGCCCGGGTTTTCCAGGTAGTTGCGGCCCGTCACCTGGCCGATGGCCAGGATGCCGCCGAAGTGTTCGATGATGGGGGCGATGGCCACGGGAACGATGATGACCATGGCGTCGAGGCTGAAGGCCGGGCTGACGAAGTGGGGCAGGGCGAACCAGGGGGCTTTGACGACCGGGGTGAAGTCCACCAGCCCGAGGAAGAGGCTCAGCGCGTAGCCGGCGGCGATGCCGCACAAAATCGGTACCAGCCGCGCCAGCCCCCGGCCGTAGATGGCCACGAGGACGGTGACGGCCAGGGAGAAGAAGGACACGGTCATGGCGGTCGGCTCGGGCACGAGCATGGCCGCGCCGTCGCCGGTTTTGCCCATGGCCATGTTGACGCCGACCGGGGCCAGGATCAGTCCGATGACCATGATGACCGGGCCGGTGACGATGGTCGGCAGAAGGCGCGACAGGATGCCCACGCCGCGCAGGCGGATGAGCACCGCCGCCACGGCGTAGACCGTGCCCACGGCGGCGAGCGCCCCGAGCGTCGCCGGCACGCCGTAGGTTTTGACGCAAAACATGATGGGCGCGATGAAGGCGAAGGAGGAGCCCAGGAAGATGGGGATGCGGCCCTTGGTCAGGACCTGGTAGATGAGCGTGCCGACGCCGGCGCAAAAAAGGGCCACATTGGGGTCGAGGCCGGTCAAAAGCGGCACCAGCACCAGCGCGCCAAAGGCCACGAACAGCATCTGCGCGCCCACGGGAATGTCCCGGGCCCGCAAGTTGTAATCACTACCCACCCGAATCGGGGCCATTGCCTTCTCCTTTTGGTTGCGTGCGGGACCGTTATTTGGTGCCGAAGATCTTGTCCCCGGCGTCGCCGAGGCCGGGCAGGATGTAGCCGTTTTCGTTTAGGCGCTCGTCGATGGCGGCGGTGTAGACGGCCACGTCCGGGTGCTCGCGTTCGAGTTTGGCCAGGCCCTCCGGGGCGCAGACCAGAAACAGGCCCAGGATGCTGCGGCAGCCGGCTTCCTTGAGCAGGTTGATGGTGGCGATGAGCGTGCCGCCGGTGGCCAGCATGGGGTCGAGGATCATGGCCCGGCGCTTGTGGATCTTCTTGGCCAGTTTGACGTAGTAGCGCACGGGCTCCAGGGTGTCCTCGTTGCGGTACATGCCGACCACGCTGACCTTGGCCCCGGGGATCATGTCGAGCACCCCGTCCATCATGCCGACGCCGGCCCGCAGCACGGGCACCACGGTGATTTTCTTGCCGGCGATGCGGTCCACCTCGACCGGGCCGGCCCAGCCGTTGATGGTGACTTTTTCGGTGGGCAGGGACTTGGTGGCCTCGTAGGTGAGGAGTCTGGCGATTTCTCCGGCCAAGTCGCGGAAATCCTTGGTGCTGATGCCGTTTTCCCGCAGCAGCCCAAGTTTGTGGCGCACCAGGGGATGATCGACGACGGTGACGGGCATGGCGCATTCCTTGGTTGGGGTGGATGGAGGCGGGCAGACCCCGCCGTAATTTTACGACTTCTTATAAAAAACCGCGCCGCACCGCCACGAAAACGACAGATGCGGTGTTTTGCGGGGGCGTGACCGTGACGTTCGGGCGACATTCCGACAGGCAACGGCGCCGCGGGCGCGCTTGGCGGAGCGCGTCCACGACGGACCACTGGCTTGAAAGTCATTTCGCCGACGCGGCCCGCTTCGTTTACGGATTTTTAGGCGAAGGGCAAGGGGCCGGCGTGGCTCCAGCGCGCGATTGGACCAGAGGCGGCGGCATTTTTGCCCCGCGAACCGCGATTTTTTTCCATGATCCTTTCGATTGCGGCAATGCCGCCCTTTATTTCGATCCGCCGCCACAGTATTTTGGGCGGGAACGGAAAAAGGGCGTAGAAGTTTCGGGGTGAACGGCGAAGATTGCATCTGTCTCCGTATGTCCTCTGCGATATTTTGCGTCAAGCCTGATTGTTGTTTGGGGTTGTCGCAAAGGTTGTTTGGATTTCTCGCGGTATTTTTTCTGTAAAAGGCGATGCGCCTTTATGCTGCTTGCGTACCGTGCGTCTTCTTGGGGCCGCTTTTTCCGGAAACGGCGGATGGTGTTTGCCAAAGCGCGCCGCCTTGCTTGCACTCCCACACGGGCCGTTATAGTTACGTGAAAAAAGATCCGTTCGAGGAGGGTCCCCATGAAAAAGATCATTGTTTTGGCTGCCGCGCTTACCCTGGCTCTGTCCGCCGCTCCGGCTTTCGCCAAAAAGGGCAAGGTCCACAAGAAGGCCGCCGCTCCCAAGTGGGAGTGCAACGTGGGCGGTCAGACCGCGATGACGGCCTCGGTCAATGAGTGCATGAAGCTCGGCGGCATGGTCGTCAACTATCCCGGCCCGGACAAGGCCGCCCCGGTCAAGGTCAAAAAGAGCCACAAGAAGGCCAAGAAAGCCAAGAAGTAACGGCTGTCGCTTTTTGCGAGGGGAAAGCGCCGCCGCCCGGATACGCCAGACGTGTCCGGACGGCGGCGTTTTGTATTGGCGGGCCGCCTCATGGCGGGGGATGGGATCAGCCCAGGGTCTCGACGAGCAGCATGATGTTGAGGGCGATGACCACCGCCGCCACCAGGATCAGGACGGCGTTGGTGAAGGGCCGGTTGGCGTATTCGCCCATGACCGAACGCCGCGAGGTCAGGCCGATTTGCAGCAGGATGGTGATGGGCAACTGGATGGACAGGGCGATCTGGGACCAGATGAGCCCCTTTAACGGGTCGCCCACGAACAGGATGGCCACGGCCGCGCCGACCAGGGTGATGACCACGCCCAGGCGCGAGTGGCTGTCGCGGATGTCGTAGGGCTCGCCGAAGATGCCGGCGAAGATGCTGCCACCGGCCATGCCGGCCGTCACCGACGAGGCCACGCCGGCCAGCAGCAGGCTTATGGCGAAGATGATCCCGGCCGACGGGCCTAGAAGCGGCTTGAGCAGGGACTGGGCCTGCTCCAGTTCGCCGACCGAAGTGCCATGGGTGAAAAACACCGCCGCCGCGAGCAGGATCATGGCGCTGTTGATGCAAAACCCGACCAGCATGGAAAAAAGCGTGTCCAGGTACTCGTATTTGAGCTGGCGGCGGATCATTTCCGGCTTGTCCAGGTTCCACTGCCGGCTCTGGATGACTTCCGAGTGCAAAAAGAGGTTGTGGGGCATGACCACCGCGCCGAGCACGCTCATGACGATGGGCAGGGACCCGTTCGGCAGGGTGGGCGCCAGCCAGCCGGTCACCGCCGCGCCCCAGTCGAGATGCACGAGCGACAACTCGAAAATAAACGACAGCCCGATCAGCGACACGAAGCCGATGATGTAGCGTTCGAGGTGGCGGTAGGATTTGGAGAAAAGCATCCACAGCACGACGACGAGGGTCAGCAGCGTGCCGAGGGCCAGCGGCAGGCCGAAGAGCATGCGCAACGCGATGGCCCCGCCCAAAAGTTCGGCCAGGGCCGTGGACACGGCGGCGGCCACGGCCGTGCCCAGGGCCGAGAACGCGACCGGGCGCGGCATGTGCTTGACCGCCGCCTCGGACAGGCACAGTCCCGTCGCGATGCCGAGATGGGCGGCGTTGTGCTGGAGCACGATGAGCATGATGGTGGACAGCGTCACCATCCACAGCAGATGGTAGCCGAAGTCCGAGCCGGCGGCCACGTTGGAGGCCCAGTTGCCCGGGTCGATGAAGCCGACCGTGACGAGAAGCCCCGGGCCCACGTATTTGAAAATCTCGAGGGCGGTGAGCCTCGGGCGTACCCGGTCGCGGAAATGGGCCATGTCGCCGATGGCCCGGGTCAAGCGCTGCAACGGATGCATTTGCCCGCTCCTTTCATGGAAAAAATCCACGGCACACTCTGTCAGAACCGTGCGGCCGGGGCAAGAAAGGGTTCGCCTTTTTCTTGACGGGAATGGTTGCTATGAATATCGTCCGCACGACAACTTTATGGACCGCCGCCATGGATGACGCGTTTTATTTCGATATGGACAACGCCGTGGGCTACGCCATCGGCCATGCCGCCGCCAGGCTCAAGATGGGGCTTCGGCGGCGGTTTGTGGCCGCCGGCTGCGACGTGACCCCGGAGCAGTGGGTGGTGCTCTACCGCCTGTTCGAGACCCAGGGGCTGACCCAGTGCGGCCTGGGCGAACGCTCGGTCAAGGACAAGACCACCATCACCCGCATCCTGGACCGCCTGGAGGCGAAAAAGCTGCTCGTGCGCCGCCGCGACAGCCGGGACCGCCGCAGCCAGCGCATTTTTCTGACCCCGGCCGGCGAGGCGCTGGTGCAAAACCTCGTGCCGCTGGTGCGGCGTTACGCCGCCGAGGTCTTCGTCGATGTGACGGAAGACGAGGAGCGGGGCCTCAAGGCCGCCCTCGGCCGCATCGAGGCGC
>NZ_AECZ01000017.1 GCF_000179555.1 Solidesulfovibrio fructosivorans JJ] | reverse complement strand
TCCCCCTCTCGCACTTCTTCCACATCTCCCCCCCAAAATTTACCCCTTCCTGCCGGCGACCACGGGATCGTGCAGGACGAGGCGTTTGAAATAGCCGGTGATGCGGGCGATGTCGCCGCCGGCAAGCGCCGCGAGGCCCTTGGCCGCAAGCCGCAGACCTTCGCCGGCCACATAGGCGAGTTTGTAGAGCCAGGTCGGGTTGTGTCTGGAGAAAAAGGCCGTCAGGCCAGGCGAGAGCAGCGCCGCGTACACCCAGCCCGGGATATGCTGGAAGGTGAGCAGATAGAGCAGAAACGACGGGTAGTTGCGCCGGGGGGGGATGTAGAACGGCCGGCGGTAGATTTCCGTTTCCTCGTTGTGGATGCGTCCCTCGGCCTTGGCCAGCCGGTACAGCTCGGTTTCCGGGAAATAGACCAGGCTGGCGATGGCCAGGCCGAACGGTTTGGGGAGCTTGGCCAGGAGCCGCACCGTCTCAAGCAGGTCCTCCTCGGTCTCCCAGGGCGAGTCGATGATGACGTGGTAGTCCGGCGTCAGCAGCTTGCCCCGCCGTTCATGGAGCAGCCGCGCCCCGGCCAGGACCGTGTCCTCGGATTCGGACCGGCGAAAGAGTCGTTTGATCTTGGGGCTGCCCGACTGGATGCCCATTTCCACATAGCACAACCCGGCGTCGATGAGCAGGTCGAGTTTGTCCGCGGACAGGGTCGTGGGCGAAGCCTGGCAGAAAAGGGGCAGCCCGATGTCCTTTTTGTAGGAGGCGGCAAAGGCCGCCAGCCAGTCCATGCGGCGGGAGAAAAAGGTGTCGTCGAAAAGCTGGATGCCCTCGATGAAAGGGTAGCGGGCCGTGATCTCCCGCAGTTCGGCCATGACGTGGTCCACGCTTCTGTTGCGGAAATAGGGCGTGCCGCCGCCGGCAAAAAGCGTTTTGACCGTGGGCACGTTGCAATAGGCGCAGCCGTGCGGGCAGCCCCGGTCGGTCATGGTGCGGTAGACGCAAAGGAGCCGGCCGTGCCGATAGGGCACCCGGGGCAGGGCATGGGCCAGGACGTCGGCGGAAAGGGGTATGATGCGGTCGGCCTCGGGCGCGTGTACATACTGGTCAACGCCCGTGAAATCGAAAAAGGGCAGCGCATCGAGGTCGGCAATGAGCGGGCGCAGGCCGTTGTCTACGATGCGCCCGTCCCGCCGGGTCCACACCCCGGGGATGGCGTCGGCGGCCCGGCCCGAAGCCAAGGCCCCGAGCAGTTCGTCCAGGGCGGTTTCGCCTTCGCCGCGACAGACGAAATCCGCGTGGCCGAGGGCCTCTTCGGGCCGGATGGTGGCGTGGATGCCGCCCCAGATGACCGGCAGCCCCAGGCGATCCTTCACGGCTGTGGTGAGCTGCGCGGCCCGGTCGAAGTAGTTGGTGAAAAACGATACCCCGACCAGGTCCGACCCGGCGGCCAGTTCAAGGGCCGCGTCCACGATATGGTCCGGGTAGCGGTAGACGAAGGAGCCGTCCTCCTGGAGCAGGCCGATGCTTCCCGGAAAAAGGACGAGGCGCACGGTGTGGCCGGCGGCCTTGAGACTGGCTTGCAGGCTCCTGACGCCGAAAGCGGACAGGTCCGGCGGGGTGGGGGAGAAAAGCGTCAGTGTGGGCATGGGGCATCCGTGAAAAGCCGTGTCCCGGGCGTTCTCCGGGCTTGGGGTTGTTCGGGCGACCGCCTAGCCGGGGTCGTTTCGGGAGGAGTCCGAGATGCGGCGGATAAGGCCGGTGGTGCTGCGGTCCGGGGTCAGGGGCACGAGCACCACCCGACCGCCGTAGCCCGTGACGACATCGGCCCCGACCACGGTTTCAAGGGTATAATCCCCGCCCTTGGCCAGCATGTCCGGCCGCACGGCCTTGATGAGTTCGAGCGGCGTGTCCTCGTCGAAAATGACCACCGCGTCCACCGAGGCCAGCGAGGCCAGCATGCGCGCCCGGGCCGCCTCGTCCTGGACGGGGCGGGTGGGGCCCTTGAGCCGGCGCACCGACGCGTCGGAATTGAGCCCCACGATGAGCCGGTCGCATTCCCGGCGCGCGCCGTCGAGCATGGCGGCATGGCCGGGATGGAGCAGGTCGAAGCAGCCGTTGGTGAAGCCCACGGTAAGGCCCAGCCGCCGCCACAGGTCGGCCATCTCGGCCGCGCGTTCGCGGGAAAGTTCCTTTTGGCCGGCGTCCTCGCCGGATTGGCGCAGCACGGCCAGGCGAAGCTCGTCGGGATGGGCCACGGCCGTGCCCACCTTGCCGACCACGATGCCGGCGCCGATGTTGGCCAGGGCGGCGGCCAGCCCGAGGGGCGCGCCCACGGCGATTCCGGCGGCCAGGATGGCGGCCACGGTGTCCCCCGCGCCCGAGACGTCGTAGACCTCCCGGCCGGCGGCCCGGATGTGGGTGGCCGGCCCGTGGGCGGGGTAGAGGCTTAAGCCCTCCTCGCTGCGGGTGACGCAGACCGCGCCGAAGCCGTGGGTCAGGATGAGCGTCCGGGCGACGCGGGCGTACTGGGCGTCGTTTTGGAGCGTCACGCGGGTCGCGGCCGCCAGTTCCGCCCGGTTGGGGGTGATGACGCTGGCCCCCCGGTACCGGGCGAAATCCAGCCCCTTGGGGTCGACCACAACCGGGATTTCGCGCCGGGCGGCCTCGGCAATGAGCGTGGCCAGCAGCCCCGGCGTCACGCCGCCCTTGCCGTAATCCGACACCACAACGGCCGCCGCCCCGGGCAGGAGGTCCATCACCGCCTGGGCGAGCGCCTTTTCGCTTGCGGCCGTCACCGGGGCCACGGTTTCGAAATCGGTGCGCAGCAGATGGTGCGAACCGGACACGTAGCGCGTCTTGACCGCGGTGCGCCGGCCGGGTTCGGGCACAAGCCGCGCCTTGCCGCCGGTCAGATCGGTCAGCAGCCCCTCCAGTTCCCGGCCGGCCGGGTCGTCGCCGACCACCCCGGCGCAGGAGACATGCACGTCCAGCGCGCGCAGGTTTCGCGCCACGTTGCCGGCGCCGCCGGGCATGGCGGCCTCGTCCTCGATGGCCAGGATGGGGATGGGGGCTTCGGGCGAGATGCGGCTGACGCGGCCGCGCACGAAGCGGTCCAGCATGAGGTCGCCGACCACCAGCACCCGGGCGTCCGCCAGGCTGTCGCACAGGGCGATACGGTCGGCGAGGGCATACGTGTCGGGGCTTTCCAGCATTACGGTCTCCGGTTTGCGGCTCGTGTGCCGGTGGTCATTCCCTCGAGGTCCGGTCGTTGCGCAACAGTCCGGATTTCTTTTTCAATCCGCGAAACCGTACCTGTTTTTCCCGAAGCGCGCCACTAGCGGTAGGGGTTTTCCCGGGAGAGATAGCCCCTGACGTAGTCGGTCACGGCCTCTTCGAGGCGCGTCATGGGTTCGGCGTAGCCGGCGGCGCGCAGCCGATCCAGGCGGGCCTCGGTGAAATACTGATACTTGTCGCGGATCTCCGGCGGCATGTCCACGTATTCGATGGCCGGCGCGCGTCCGGCGGCGGCGAATCCGGCGCTGATGAAATCCTTGAATGTCCGGGCCGTGCCCGTGCCCACGTTGAAAAGCCCGCTGACCTCGGGATGGTCGAGCAGCCAGAGCATGACCCGCTCGGCGTCGCGCACGGAGACGAAGTCGCGCTTCTGGCCGCCGTCGGGGTAGTCCGGGTGGTGGGACTTGAAGAGCTTGACCGTGCCGCCGCCGGCGATAGTCGGCCACAGCTTGGTCAACACGCTTTGCATGGAGCCCTTGTGGAACTCGTTGGGGCCGAAGACGTTGAAGAATTTGAGCCCGACGCACTGGGGCGGCAGGGGCCCGCCGTCGACCCTGCGGCGGCAGACGATGCGGTCGAAGGCATGCTTGCTGAAGGCGTAGAGATTAAGCGGCGTCAGTTCGGCCAACGCCTCGGGGGTGAAGCGGTCGTCGAAGCCCTGGGAGCCGTCGCCGTAGGTGGCGGCCGAAGAGGCGTAGATGAAGGGCACGCCGGCCGCGGCGCACCAGTCGAGGAGGTCGATGGAAAAACGCAGGTTTTCCCGGGCCACGGCGTCGCCGTCGGTGACGGTGGTCGCGGAGATGGCCCCCATGTGGAACACGGCCCGAAGCCGCTCCCGCCGGTCGGCAAGCCAGGCCGGCAACGCCTCGGGCGCGATCAGGTCGTCGAACTCCCGGGCCCTGATGTTCTTCCATTTTTCGCCGTGGCGCAGGCGATCGCACAAGACGAGGTCGGTCAGGCCCCGGTCGTTTAGGCCGGCGGCCAGATTGGAGCCGATGAAACCGGCCGCGCCGGTGATAAGGATCATGGAACTGCCTCCTGCAAGATGCGCCATGTTCCGAAAATGTAGGAGGATCGCGGCGTGAAGGCAAGCGAAGGCGTGAGAAGCGGCATGACGGAGCCCGTTTCCAAGTGAACGCCGGCAAAGGCGCGCGAGGGGCTGTCCCCTATGAAAGGGGTTCTCCCTTCGCGCCGTTTTTCTCCTCCTCGACTTCCGTCAGGCGACGCTCCAGCTTTTCCACCCGCGATTCCAGCGACGCGCGCATGGCGGCGGTCCTGGCCCGGCAGGCCACCTTTTCCTCGAGCAGGTCGTCGAGGATGAGGTTTTTTTCGAACCAGGCCCGCAACATGGTGCTCAAATAGCGCCGGCCCATTTCGCTCAAATGCAGGTTGGAGTTGCCCCAGGTGCGGCCCTGCCAGGAAATGGGGACCTGGGCGATGGCGTAGTCGCGGATGAGGGCGTTTAGCGAAAGCTCGATGGTGATGTTGAAATGGCAGGCTTTAAGCGGCCAGATGTCGCGGATCACGGCGGAACGGTAGGCCTTGAAGGAATTGGTCAGGTCGTTGAAGCGCGTCCAGAAAAGGAGCTGGAGCATGTGGTTGACGAGCCTGTTGGCCACAAGCTTCACCCTCGGGTAATTCGAGCAGCGCGAGCCCCGGATGAAACGCGAGCCGTAGACGCAGTCGTAGCCTTCCCCGATCTTGCGGTAGTAGCGGGCCACGTCCTCGGGGTTGTCGGACTGGTCGGCCATGCAGATGACGATGACGTCCCCGCCGGCTTGTTCCAGCCCGGCCCGCACGGCCCGGCCGAAGCCGCGCGGCGGCGAGCGCCGCACGATGGTCACGTGGGCGTCCTGCGCGGCCAGGGCTTCGAGAACGCCCTCCGTGCCGTCGGTGCTGTTGTCGTTGACCAGCACCAGCTCGTAGGGAATGGCTTCCCGCGTCAGCACCCGGCGCAAACCCGCCACCGTGTCCCGGATGTTGCCCTCTTCGTTGTGGGCGGGGATGACCACGGACACGGTCAGTTGTTCATCCATAGCGGTTCCTTGGCGGGCGAGGCTCAGTCCCGTGCGTGTTGCTGCGCCAGGGAAAACACATGATCCTCCAGGCCGTGCCACCAGCCGGGCATGGCAGCGACCCGGGCGGCATAGCGGTCCAGAAAATCCTTGGTCATGGCGCGACCGGCCGCGTTTTTATCCGAAACGGCCGGAACTTCCAAGGGCGCTTCGATGGTGAGGCGGAAAGGAGCGTCCTGTCCCGGGCCGAGAAACGCCGGGCACAGGGCCGCGCCCGTGGCCAGGGCCAGTTTGGCCGGTCCGAGGGGGGCGCTTATGCGGCCGCCCGGAAAATCGAAGTCAGCGTGCCGGCCGAAGGGGAGCTGCCCGGGGCCGTCGTCGGCCGTGGTCATGACCACGCCGCCGGCGCGCAGGTGCTCCAGGGCCCGGCGGGTGCCCGAGCCGGGCGGCACGATGGCGGCCGGAATGCGGCCTTCGTAGATGCGGCGCAGGCGGAAGGCCACATGGCGGCCGATAAACGACAGCCCGGCGTCGCTTAAAAAACCGATCTGGAGCATGGGATAGCCGCACAGCCCGAGCGCCGTAAGCGGCAGCTGGGTCGGGCCGAAATGGCCGATAGGCAGCACCACGCCCCGTCCGGCGCAAAGCGCCGTGTCGAGATGCTCGCGTCCCTCGATGGCGAGCACCGAGGGCCGGTTGTCCCGGGTCAGCCGGGGAAAGACGAAGATGGACAGCTGGTTGACGTAGTGCGTCTCGTAGGCGGCGACCATCTGGGCTTCTCTTGCGGCCGCGTCGAGTGTCGGCGCGACCGTGGCGGCGGCCCGCCTGAGCCTGTCCGCCCGGCCGCCGCGCCTCCCCGCCAGGGCGGCATGGAGGCGGCCGAGGCGGGCCAGCAGGGCAACCCCCGTCCGGGGCGGCAAGCGCTCGACCACCAGGCGCAGCGGGTACCAGACGACAAGGCGCAGCAGATCGCGGCCCAGGCTTTCCGAAACCTTCATGCCTACTTTCCCGCGGCCCGCAGCAGGAGATTGAAGAATTTGTCCAGGTAGAGCGTTTTTTGCTGGCTGTAGGTGACCGGGGCCAGCAGGTCGGCTCCGGGCTCGATGAGCCCTTCGCGCGCGGCCAACTCGGCCAGGGCGGTGTGGGGCTCCACGCGCAGGGTGTTGATCTCGAAGTGCGCCCGCCGGCCCATTTGCCGTTTGGCCCGAAACAGGAAGGCCAGCATGCCGGCCGCCGCGAAAAGCGTCTGGCCGGGCGGGTTCTTGAAGAAGTTGTAGCTCACCTCGAAGCAGCCCATGTCGCGCACGAGCCCGTAGGCGGCGTTGATCTCGGCCACGGTCACGGCCTTGCCCAGTTTTTTGAGCGCGCTCTCGCCGTAGGCGTCGGGGGAGAAGATGACCGTGTCGCAGCCGGCGTCGCGGGCCAGTTCCAGAAACTCGCGGTCAAGCCCTCGCTCGGTGAACCAGGCCGACCAGGAAAGCCCCACTCCGCGCGCGATCATGGCCCGCATCACATTTTTGGCGTGCTCGGCCGGCACGTTGAAGACCGAGTCGAGAAAGGTGAAGCGCGAAAGCCCCTGCTCGTGCTCCAGGCGGTAGAGCGACTCGGCCACGCGCTTGGGGTCTTTCTTGCGGTAGGCCCGGCCGTTTAAAAAACCGTAGGGGCAGTAGAGGCAGGACAGGGCGCAGCCCCGCTTGGTCTCGACGCCCACCCCCCAGGGCACGGCGGCGTAGGGGGCAAGCGGCAGCACGGAAAAATCCGGCTCCGGCAGGCCGGCCAGGTCGACTTTCCCGCCCGGGGCCGCCGGGGAGGTCAGTCGCGCCGCGCCGTCCGCATCGCGGACATAGACCGAGGGCACGGCGGCGGGATCGCCTTGCTCCCCGGCGGCCAGGGCGTCGATGAGGGCGGCGAAGGAAAGCTCGCCCTCCAGGTACACGCCGTAGTCGATGGCCGGGTGGGTTTCCATGATGCGCGCGGCGAACATGGAAAAGCCCGAGCCGCCGACCACGAGGGGGCCGGAGAAATCGCGGCGCACCGTCTCCAGCACCGCCCCGAAGGGCGGCAGGTAGGAGACGTTGACCCGGGTGTTGGTGGAGTCGATGTTGCGAAGCGATACCCCGACCACGTCCGGCGCGAATGCGCGCACCTTCGCGGCCAGTTCGGCCATGGGCTCGGCGGCCACGTTGGGGTCGAAGCATGCCACGGCATGGCCGGGCAGGCTCGCCGCCAGACAGGCCAGCCCCACCGGATAGACCGGCGGGCCGTCGCCGCCGAGCCAGGACTGGACGAGCAGGACCCTCACCGCCGCCCCAGCAGTCTTTTGACCAGCCGCTTGGCCGGTCCGGCCACGGCAAAGGCCAGCTCCCAAAAAGGCCTGAAAAGCTTGGACCCGAACACTTTTGCCACGCCGTCCCGGGCGCAAAAGGCCAGCAGCCCGGAGGGAAACCGGCCGCCCTTGGCCAGAAGGATCAGGAAATTGCCGTAGTCCGGCCGGCGCATGGTGTAGCTCTTGGTGTAGACCTGACTGCGCTCGTCGGTGAGGTAGCCGTCGGCCACGGCCATGGCGGCGAGCTTGGTGCCGGGGTAGAGCACCAGGGAAAAGGGCTGGAGCCGGAAGGGCTTGGGGATGCGGGCGATGAACCGGATGGAATCCAGCCGGTCCTTTACGGTCTCGTAGGGCGTGTCCAGGATGAAGTCGTAGCTCGGGGGAAGGAGCCTGTCCTTGTAGCTGTTGATGATGCGCATGGCGGCGAGCATCTTGTCGTTGCCCATGGCCTTGCGGTTGAAAAGCTCCTGGATGCGCGGCGAACCCGTCTGCACGCCCATTTGCAGGTAGATCATGCCGGCGTCGACCAGGGCGTCCATCTTTTCCCGGGTGATGGTGGCCGGGCTGCCGAGGCAGGTGAACGGCAGGGCGACGCGTTCCTTCCAGGCTTTGCAAAAATCCCGGATCTCCTCGAGGGGCCGGGCGAAAAAGGCGTCGTCGGAAATCCAGACGTAGCCGATGAAGGGCATGATGCGCCGGGCTTCGGCCAGCTCGTCCATGACGTGGGAAACGCTTCGCCAGCGCAGGTAGCCCTTGGCTCCGTAAAGGGACTTGATGGCGTCGTTGACGCAGTAGGCGCAGCGGTGGGGACAGCCCCGGCCGGTCATGGTCTGGTAGCCCACCCGGCCGAGCATCTTCGAGACCGTGCCGCCGGCCAGGAACCGTTCGGTGATGGCCGGGGTGAGCGCCACGATGCCGCCGGCCCGGTCGTCCCAGATATAATGCTCCTCGTGGGACCAGTCCGGCGGGGGCAGGGCGTCGAGATCGGTGGTCAGCGGCCGCACCGGGTTTTCGGCCACGACGCCGTCCGGGCCCTTGGACCAGATGTTGGCGATGCCGGTCACCGGGCCGCCGGTTTCAAGGGCTAGGCAGACGTCGAGAATGGCTTCCTCGCCGTCGCCCACGCACACCATGTCCGCCGTGTCCAGGCATTCCCTGGGCCGGATGGTGGGATGCACCCCGCCCCAAAGGACGGGGACCATCAGGCGGGCGCGCAGGGACCGGGTGATCTGGACGGCGTTGTCCATGTAATTGGTCATCAGGGAGATGCCGACGAGGTCGGCGTCGCGGCACAAATCGGCCAGGGCGTCGAGGATGCGGGCCGGGTAGCGCTCGGGTTGGTCGGTCAGGGCGTCGCCCAGGGGATCGGGCAGAAACACCAGCCGGGTGGCCACGCCGTTTTGGCGCAAAAACGACGAGATGGCCCGCACGCCGAAGGCGGTGATGTCGGGATAAGGGGAGATGAGGACGACGCGCATGACAGGGCGCTCCTACCCGAGTTGTTCCCGGATCTTTGCGTCCAGGGCGGTGGTCAGGGCGTCGAAGCCGTCCTGGGCCATGACCACCAGGATGTCGCCCGTGGCCAGGTAGCGGGCCAGGGCGAAATGGGCGCGCACATAGAGGGTCACGGAGCACAGCGCGTCGGCCACGGCCAGAAGCGGCCCCAGGTTGTTGGCCGTGGACAGGGGCTGGTAGCTCACGTGCAGCCCGAGCATGGCGCCCATGGCCCCGAGCACGCCGACGAGCACCACGTTGCCCACTTCGCGGAGCGTGTCCTCGCGCATTTGCGGCGAAGGGTCGGGGATGCCCATGGCTTCGGTCAGCCCGGTCACCAGGGCGGCGGCGTCGGCATGGGCGAAGGCCAGGGCGGTCATGCCGCGCATGGACCCGAAAAACGGCAGGAACACGCCTTCGCAGATGGCCGGGCAACGGTCGGCGGTGGCGGCGGTGAGGCTTGGCCGGCTCATGATGCGGATTTCCGGGGCCGAGAGCTTCACGTGGCTGTCGCACATGCGGTTTAATGCCTCGGCGGCGCGGCCAAGGCCTATATTGATGCATTCGTTTAAGAGGTCCATGCGGGAATCGAGCGATATCTCAGGCATGGCCGGTCCTCCCAAACACAGCGCGCCGCGTGGCGTCATCGCCGCCGCGCGGGGATTCGGAAAGCGGCATCATACGACGCCGGCGCATCCTGGGAAAGCGTTTTCGCGCGCCGGGCGCAAACGTGCCGGCCATGCTACCCGGACGCCTCACGCTTGCGGCAGCATTCCATGAGGTCCATCCAGTGATGCAGGATGGAGGCGTGCCCGGTCTCGGCCAGGCCGTAGGTCGGGGCGGGGATGTAGAAATTGAGGTCGCCGCGCCGCCGGATGGCGTTTCCCGGGGAAAAGCCCGAAAGCGTGGCCACGAAGCCGCCAAGTTCCCGGGCGGCGTCCACGGCGCGTACGATATTGGGCGAATTGCCGGAACTGCTGATGGCCACCAGGATGTCGCCGGGCCGCATGTACCAGCGCAACGGCTCGGCGTAGATCTCCTCGAAGCGGATGTCGTTGCCAAGGGCGGTGACCAGGGAAAGGTCTGTGAAGACCTGGGTGCGCACGCAGCCGTTTTTGGCCAGATCCGTGGCGAAGTGGCTGGCCATGGAGGCGCTGGCCCCGTTGCCGACGAGAAAAACGCAGCCGCCGGCATGGCGCGCGGCGGTCGCCGCTTCCAGCCAACGGCGAAAGCCTTCGTCCGGGGGGCAGGGAACTCCGTCGCGGTCGGTGACGGCCAGTCCGTCGAGGCAGGCGGCCAGCGCGGCCCGGTGCTCCGACCAGGCGACGCCGTTCGCCGTTTTCGCTTCCGGTCCATCCGGGCAGAGGGTTTGGGCTCTGCCCGGCAGTTCGCATTCCTGGCTTGGTTTGGGCATGATCATAGCGATCAATAGTGCGTTTTTCCCCTAGCGGCAACCGTCCGCGCCGCGCCGTTTCCGCTCGTTCGGCCGCACGCCCGGACGCGCCTTGACGCGGTCTCCCGTTTGGGCCAACAGGCAGGCGGTGTCGCGCCGCGTCGCGCCGGCGCATGGCCGTCTTTCGCCTCCGTTGGTCAAGGACGTGGGCCCTTTTTTTGTTCCGCACCCGGAGTTCCTCGCATGATGCCTTCTTCCACCACCCCCGATTTCCTGGTTATCGGCGCCGGCGTCGTCGGCATCTCCATCGCCCGCGAGCTGGCGGCGCGCCATCCCGGCGCTTCCGTCACGGTCCTCGAAAAAGAGCCGGACATCGGCGCCCATGCCAGCGGCCGCAACAGCGGCGTCATCCATGCCGGCTTCTATTATACCGCCGACAGCCTCAAGGCCCGGTTCACCCGGGAAGGCAACGCGGCGCTCAAGGCCTTTTGCGCCGAGCGGGGCTTGCCGGTACGATCCTGCGGCAAGCTGGTGGTGGCCAAAAACGAGGCCGAGGTGCCGGTCCTGGACACGCTGCTGGCGCGCGGCAAACAAAACGGGGTGGAACTTTCGCGCATCACTTCCAGGGAGGCCCGGGCCATCGAGCCGCGGGTCAAAACCTGCGGGGCGGCGCTTTTTTCCCCGACCACGGCGTCCATCGACCCCTTGCAAGTGCTTCGGGCCATGGCCGCCGCCGCGCGCGAGGCCGGGGTGGCCATCGAAACCGGCGTGCGCTACCTGGGACGCTCCGGCTGCGACGTGCGCACGAGCGCGGCCACCTATGCCCCCGGCTATGTCGTCAACGCCGCCGGGCTGCATGCCGACACCATCGCCAAGGATTTCGGCTTTTCCCGAAACTACCACCTGCTGCCCTTCAAGGGGCTTTACCTCTATGCCGCGCCGGATGCGCCGCCGCTGGCCACCCACATCTACCCCGTGCCCAACCTGGCCAATCCTTTTTTGGGCGTGCATTTCACGCTGACCGTGGACGGCAAGGTGAAAATCGGCCCCACGGCCATCCCCTGTTTCTGGCGGGAGCAGTACGGCTGGTTGTCCAATTTCGATTTTGGCGAGTGCCGGGAGATAGTGGGGCGCGAGCTGTCGCTTTTCGCCGGGGCGGATTTCGATTTTCGCCGGTTGGCGGCCGAGGAGCTGCGCAAGCAGTTCCGGCCCTATATCGTCGGGCTGGCCGGGGAGCTGGCCACGGGCGTGCGGGTTTCGGATTACCGCAAATGGGGCCGGCCGGGCATCCGGGCCCAGCTCGTGGACGCGGCAAGGCGCAAGCTGGTCATGGATTTCGTCATCGAGGGCGACGCCCGCTCACTGCATGTCTTAAACGCCGTGTCGCCGGCCTTTACCTGCTCCATCCCCTTTGCCCGCCATGTGGCGGACAGGATCGAGGCGGCAAGCAGGTAGGAGGAAAGTCCCACAAGGGATGAGGGAGAGGACTTTACATTGAAGTCATAAGATGTTGATTCCAAGGGAAAAATTGTGTTCGGAAATTTTCAGTTATCCGGAAAGTTATCCGGTCGCTTGTCCCCCTGTTCCCCCTTTGCCTATCATCGTGGCTAGCGGTCCGTCCAGTCGAGGCCCCGGAGTCTCCACAGCAAGGGGAAGGCCTTCTCCCTCCTGCCGGGCATTCCCTGTCCGCTCCCCGTCGATGAGGTTGTTTCCGCCCGCGGGGGCGACGGAAGCCCGGCCCATGGCCCTTTCCTGACATGCTGCCAGGAGGCGAAAACGGGGCGCTACGGGCCTCGGTTGCTGGTCTGATTGCCGTTGCCATGCCATCGCAAGGTTGGCATAACCGACCGCATACTTTTCGAATACCCACATTCGAGGGGGGAGTGACGAATGAGCCCAGATGAGATCGAGCGTACACATCATGAAACATTTGAGGATATTAGGCATGCAGATAACGGGGGAAATGAATACTGGCTCGCAAGGGAGCTCGGACCAGTATTGCAATATCAAGATCTGCGTAATTTTTTTCAAGTAATTGAAAAAGCGAAGATTGCGTGCGAAAATTCTGGCCAAGATTCGGGGGACCATTTCGGTGAAGTCACCACAATGGTCAAACTTGGATCAGGAGCCACCAGAGAAGTTCAAGACTTCAAATTGTCTAGGTATGCTTGTTATTTGATCGTGCAAAACGGTGACCCAACAAAGCCCGTTATCGCTTTAGGACAAACATATTTTGCTATTCAGACAAGACGGCAAGAAATTGGAGATGGTAAATCTTTTGAAAGCCTATCTGAAGACGAGCGACGGCTAGTACTTCGTGGGGACATAGCCGTTCACAATAAAGCTCTCGTCGCAGAGGCAAAGAAGGCTGGGGTACAAACACCACTCGATTATGCTATTTTTCAGGATCACGGATATAGAGGCCTATATGGCGGCCTTGGTGCAAAAGACATTCATGCACGAAAAGGCCTTAAAAAGAATCAAAAAATACTTGACCATATGGGAAGCACTGAATTGGCCGCTAACCTTTTTAGAGCAACTCAAGCAGAAGAAAAATTACGGAGGGATAAGGTTAAAGGGAAAATTGCTGCGAACAAAACACATAGGGCTGTTGGAGAAAAAGTCCGCCAGACAATAGAAGAACTTGGCGGGACGATGCCCGAGAATCTTCCGACACCGGAAAAGAGTATCAAGAAATTGGAGTCTGAGAGAAAAAAGGGACTCCCTCCTTCGGAAGAATAGATACGATTCTCCACACAACGAATGACTGCCTTGCGGGAGAACTGCCCCGCACCTCCTCGCGGGCACAAAAAGCGCGTTTTTTGTGGAAAAATGGAAACTGGCCAACATACTGATATAAAATAAGTTTGTGTTATTTTTCTGTTTCCGCGTGGAAAAATTGGCGTCGCTTCATTTTGTAACAAACTGTTTTTACGGGTAGTATATTCTCGGCTATTGTTCGCGGCGGAAAAACGCGGAAAATTCCGTGGAAGAAAATGGAAAAGCGGCCCACCTCCGAAGAAGCAGGCCGCCTATGATCCGGTTGCCGAGGCCCAACCGATCACCCTGTCAGCGAAAGTCGCAGTTTCTTTTTTGGGGTCGCAGGGTGCGACCTCTTTTTTTGAGGTAGCTACCTGCTTGGCTGGTACTGACTTGGCGGAGGGAGAGGGATTCGAACCCCCGGACGGGTCACCCCGCCAGTGGTTTTCAAGACCACCGCCTTAAACCGCTCGGCCATCCCTCCGCGAAAAACTTCCTAAGGCCGTTTCGGCGGCGAGGCAACCTCGAAATCCGTTGGATCGCAGCCCAGTCGCACAAGCTCCTCGCCAAGCGCCGCCGGTATTTCCAGAAAAGTCAGCCCCACCCCGGGGATCGCCCGGCGGCAGCCCCAAGGCTCGTGCCAGGCCACTTTCGCTCGTACAGCCTCGCGCGCGATGTCCGGGAACTCCACCCAGACGGAATCGCCCACGGCCCAGGGCGCGGTCGAAAATACGAAACAGCCCAGTGAGGAAATGTTGGTGGTGCAGGTTTTTTCGCCGCCCGTCCCGTCGCATCCGGGGCGGGGCGGGACGCGCCACAGCACCGCCGGCAGGGCCGCGTCCACGCGTTCCCCCCGGCGCAGTCCCCGGGGTAGGAAATCCCGGCAGGCGGCGACGAAGACCGACAACCCGTCCCGGGAGCCGGGGCCGCATTCGCTGCCCAGGGCGAAAATCGCATCCGTGGCCGGATCGTGCCGCAGGCGCACCGACGGATACACTTCGGCCAGGGCATGGAGCAGCTTTCTGTCGAAATCCTTGGTCCGGACAATGGTCGGCACGTCGAAGAGCACCCCGTTGTACCGGCAATGGCGCATGGCCGTAAGCAGCTCCCGCGCGCTGGCCGCCACGTCGCATTCGGCTCCAAGCGCCGACAGCGCCGCGACAAACCGTTCCCTGGCCCGACATTCGCGGACAACGAGCAACATCCGCATGGATACGCCTTCCTCTCCATGGTTGCGCCCGGGCGGCTTCGAAGCGGCAGCGGCGCCTCGGCGCGGGACGCGTTCCCGGGAATCCTCTTATGATGGGGGAACGGAAGCGGCTTCCCCATGGCGTTTGCTTGAAAAAGCGGCGGCGACGCCGCACGGCCGCAGGAGGTTTCCGGACGGATGCCCGGCCGGCGGCGCGCTTCGAAGAAACGTCGGGTTGTAACTGGCGCTACGCGCCGCCTTTGCCGCCTGGGGCGGCCCTAACGGCGCTCTTCGATGAGCTTGCGCGCCCGCTCCGCCAGGGTTCCGACCTCGGGCTTGGTCACCTGGTCGTCGGCCCCGACCGAAAGCCCCTTGTGGTAGAGCTGGTCGTTGATAAGCGACGAAAAAAGCACCACCGGCAGCTGCTTGAGCACCGGGTCGTCCTTGATCTGCTTGCACAGGGTATGGCCGTCCATGGACGGCATCTCGATGTCCGTGACGACAAGGTTGACGTTGCTGGTAAGCGGCGTGCCCTTGGCGTCTTCGGCCTTCCAACCCATCAGCCTGTTCCAGGCGTTCTGCCCGTTGATGTCCTGGATGACCTCAAAACCGTCCTTCTCCAGATAGGTGGCGATCAGCCGCCGGATGGAGTTGGAGTCGTCCACGACCAGGGTCTTGTAGGCGGAGCGCTCGGGCTCCGGGATCGATGCTTCGGCCTTTTGCCGTTCGGTCTTCATGGCCAGGGCGGGATTTAGGTCCCAGATGATCTGCTCCATGTCGAGCAGCAGCACGATATGGTCGTCGAATTTCACCACGCCGGTGAAATTGTTGGCCGCGAAGGTGGAGACGTAGCCCGAGGGCGGTTCCACCTCGGACCAGCTGAGGCGGTGGATGCGCGTGACCCCGGAGACCATGAAGGCGTTGATGACCTTGTTGAACTCCGAAACGATGACCTTGGTGTTCTCGTCGCGGGCCATGGGCTTGCCGAGCCACATGCTGAGGTCGATGAGCGGAATGACCCGGGAGCGCAGGTTGAACGTGCCGATCACGCACGGATGCGGGGTCTGCGGCATGCCCGTGACCTTGGGCAGGCGGATGATCTCCAGTACCTTGGCCACGTTGACGCCGTAGTAGGCCCGGTATGGCTTGACCCCGGGTTCGGGGGCTTCATCGATGTAGAATTCGATGATCTCGAGCTCGTTGGTGCCCGATTCCAGGAGGATGTTGGTTTGCGCCATGGCGACCTCGAAAAGCCGTTTGCCCGTTTATGCCGAGAAAAAACGCTGCCTTGTCCCTACCGCCGGTGGGCTCGCGATACGCGGCAGGCCCCAAGGGTATGCTTAGCCGCATCACGGCTGCGGCGCAAGCCTTTGGCCGGAGAAAGGGTCCGACTTTACAGGCCACCGCTCCCTGGACTACAAAGCCGCCTGCATCCCGAAACGCCAAGCCCCGCATCCGGCGAGCAATACTATTGAGCCTTCCCAAGACCGCCTATATCCTGCTGTGGTATCCGCTGCCCTCCGAGACGTTCATCTTCCGGGAGGTGGAAAACGCCAAGGCAGCCGGCATGCCGTTTTCCGTCTACGCCCTTTACGGCGAGGCGGCCAAGCACCTGTCGTCCGACATGCGCCGGGTCTCCCCGAGCGTCACGCGGCTGGGCCTTCGCGCCGTGCCGCGCATCCTGACCGATATGGCCTGGTGGGCCGTCAGGCGTCCCGTTGAAACCGCCCGCATCCTTGCCGGCATTCCCTGGCGGCGCTGGAGTTGCTTGGAGGTGGCCGGCGAGAACGTCTGGGCCATGTGCGCCGGCTTCAGCCTGGCCCGGATGTTTCTGGAGGCCGGCATCGAGCGCATCCACGCCGGCTGGGCCAACGGCCCGGCCACGGCCGCCTGGGTGGCCTCGAGGCTTTCCGGCATTCCCTTTTCCTTCTCCGCCCGGGCCGGGGACATCTATCCCCAGGACGGGGCCTTGGCCGAGAAGATGCGCGCCGCCCGCGCCATCCTCACCAACAACAAGGCCAACATCCCCTACCTCGCCTCCATCCTCCCGGAGGCGGCCGGCAAGATCAGCCAGATTTACAACAGCCTGACCCTGGGCGGGAAATCCGTGTCCCCGGTCCACATGGAGCCGCCGTACCGGCTGCTGGCCGTGGGACGCTTTTGCCGCACCAAGGGCTTCGAGGTCCTCATCGACGCCTGCGCCGTGCTGTCCCGGCGGGGCTTTCCCTTCCAGCTGACCCTGGTCGGCGCGGGCCTGCCCTTGCCCACGGCCGTCATCCGCCGCCGGGTGCGCATCCACGGCCTGCGGGCCCGGGTCTTTCTGCCCGGCTTCGTCAGCCACGACCGCATGGGCGAGCTTTATGCCGCAAGCGATATCTTCGTCATGCCGAGCGTGGTGCACCCCTCGGGCGACCGCGACGGCATCCCCAACGTCATCATGGAGGCCCTGGCCCACCAGCTGCCCGTGGTGGCGACAGACGTGTGCGGCATCCCGGAAGTGGTGGAGGACGGCGTGACCGGCCGGCTCGTGGGGCAGCGCGACCCCGGGGCGTTGGCCGACGCCATAATGGCCCTGGCCGCCGACCGCGACCGCGCCGTGGCCATGGCCGAAGCCGGCAGGAAGCGGGTGGCCGCCATGTTCGACCCTGAAACCAATACCCGGTCCGTGCTGGACTTTTTCGCCAGGACGACCGGAAACGGACGGGACTGAGCCATGTGCGGCATCGCCGGTTTCGTCTGGCCGGGCGGGGGCGGCGAGCCGTCAGAAGCCGAACGGCTGTCCTGGCTGTCCGCGGCCACCGGGGCTCTGGCCCATCGCGGCCCGGACGGGGAAGGGCTTTTGCTCGAAGGTCCGTGCGCCCTGGGGCACAGACGGCTTTCCATCATCGACCTGGCCGCCGGCTCCCAGCCCATGGAGGACGCGGACGGCCGGGCGGTGGTCACCTTCAACGGCGAGATCTACAACTACCGGGAACTGAAAGCCCGTTACGCCGGTCGCGGCTTCCACTTTCGCACCCAAAGCGACACCGAGGTCATCCTGGCCGCCTGGCTGCTGGACGGCCCGGCCGGTCTGGACGCCCTGGAGGGCATGTTCGCCTTCGCCCTTTGGGACAAGGCCAGCCGCACGCTTTTCGCCGCTCGGGACCGCTTCGGCAAAAAGCCCTTCTATTATACTCTGCAAAACGGCATCCTGGCCTTCGGCTCGGAGCTTTCCGCCCTGGCCAAACTGCCCTTCCTGCGCCTGGAGACGCCGGTCGCGGCGCTTTTGCGCTTTGCCGCCTACGAGTACGTCCCGACCCCGGAGACCATCTACAAGGACGTCTTCAAGCTGAAGCCCGGCCATTATCTGCTTTTTAGGGACGGCAAGCTGACGACCGATTCCTACTGGGACATGCCCCTGCCCGGGCCCGAGCCCAAGGCCTCGGAAGAGGACCTGTGCGCCGAACTGCGCCTGCTTCTGGCCCAGGCCGTCAAGCGCCGGCTGGTGGCCGACGTGCCGCTCGGGGTGTTTCTCTCCGGCGGGGTGGATTCCTCCACCGTGGCGGCGCTGACCGCCGGCATGGTCTCGCGCATCAAGACCTTCAGCATCGGCTTCACCGAGGCTTCCTACGACGAGTCGCGCTACGCCCGGCTTGTGGCCTCGCGTTTCGCCACCGACCACCACGAACGCATCCTGTCAGCCGACGCCTGCGGTTCGCTTTTGCCCGAGATCGTCGCGCGCTTCGACGAACCCATGGCCGACCCGTCCATCGTGCCCACCTACTTGCTCTCCCAGGTGACCCGCGAAAACGTGACGGTCGCCCTTGGCGGCGACGGCCCGGACGAGCTTTTCTACGGCTACGAGTATTTCCCGGCCTTCAACCTGGCCGCGGCCTACGACCGGCTGCCGTCTTTCGCCCGCAAGCGCCTCATCGAGCCGCTCACCAGACTGCTGCCGCAATCGGCCGGCTACGTGAACCCGCGCTTCGTGGCCGACACCTTTCTGGCCGGGGCCAGGGCGCCCCAGTGGCTGCGCGTCCAGACCTGGCTTTCGGCCTTCAGCGCCGAGGCCCAGGCGAACCTGTGGCGCGACCCGCCGGCCGGCCTGCTCGACCCGGCGGCTCTTTTCGCGCCGACCAAGGCCCTTTTCGACGCCTATCCGGCCAAGGACCCGCTGGCCCGGGTCGGCTACGCCTTCGCCCGCCAGTACATGCTCGACTACATCCTGGTGAAGGTGGACCGCTGCTCCATGATGCATTCCCTGGAGGCGCGCGCGCCCTTTCTCGACCGTGACGTGGCCGAGTTCGTCTGCCGCCTGCCTTCGCGCTACAAGCTGCGGGGAACCAAGCGGAAATACCTGCTCAAGAAAGCCGTGGCCGGCCTTTTGCCCAAGGAAATCCTGGGCCGGGGCAAGCGGGGTTTTCTCATCCCGGTCGCCTCCTGGCTGCGCGGCCAGCTGCGGCCCCAGGTGGATATGCTCCTTGGCGAAAAGCACCTGCGCGAGCAGGGGATATTCAACCCCAGGGAGGTGTCGCGCCTTGTGGCCGAGCACGCCACCGGCGCGGCCGACCACCGCAAGAAACTTTGGACACTGCTCGTCCTGCAACTGTGGCTCGATGCCCACAAACCGAGCATCATCCCGTGAAATCACGCGACGATCCGGCCCGGCCGGAACACGCGCTCACCCGCACGGCCCTTCGCGCCAGCGGGCGGGCGGACATCCTGCTTTTTCTCCTCGTCATGACCGTGGCCTCGACCTCGGGGCTGCAGGCCTGGCGCACGCTGATCAACAACTTCGCCGTGGAAACGGCCCACCTCGGGGCCGACCAGATCGGCCTTGTCCAGTCCATCCGCGAGGTGCCGGGCTTTCTGTCCATGCTCGTCGTCTACGCGCTGCTCGTTTTCTGCGAGCTGCGCGCCGCCGCCCTGTCCATCGTCGTGCTCGGCGTCGGCATCGCCCTGACCGGCCTTTTCCCCAACCTCTGGGGCCTGAGCCTCACCACGCTCATCTGGTCCGCAGGCTTTCACGCCTTCGAGCCGCTCAACCAGTCGCTCACCCTCCAGCATTTCAACACCCTCGAGGCCCCGGTGGTGCTCTCGCGCATCCGGTCCCTGGGGGCGCTCGGCAACATCGTGGTCGGCGTGGCCATCTATTTCCTGGCCGACGCCATGGGCTACACCGAAATTTTCGCCGTGGCCGGAGTCTGCGTCATCCTGGCCGGATTGTGGGGGCTGTCGCGCAAGGACTGCACCCCGGCCGGCCCGCCCCAGAAAAAGAAGATGTACCTGCGCCGGAAATACTGGCTCTACTACATGCTCACCTTTCTCGAAGGCTCGCGGCGGCAGATCTTCATGGTGTTCGCCGTGTTCCTGCTGGTCAAGAAATTCGATTTCACCGTCCAGTCCATCACCGTTCTCTTCGTCGTCAACAACGTCATCAACTATTTCCTCAACCCCATGATCGGCCGGGCCATCAACCGTTTCGGCGAGCGCCAGCTGCTTTCCATCGAGTACGCCGGCATGATCCTGGTGTTTCTCACCTACGCCTACACCGAGTCCCCACTCGTTGCCGGCTGCATGTACGTGCTCGATTTTCTGCTCTTCAACTTCAACGTCGGCGTGCGCACCTACTACCAGAAGATCGCCGCCCCCGAGGACATCGCCTCGGGCATGGCCATGGGCTTCACCATCAACCACATCGCGGCCGTGCTCATGCCGGTGCTCGGCGGGCTGCTGTGGATGTTCGACTATCGGATCCCGTTTTTCATCGGCATTGGCCTCGGCGTGCTGTCGCTGGCGCTGACCCAGTGCATCCGCACCCCGGCCCGCGCGGCGGGGTAGGGCGGCTGTTCGCGTCGCCGCATGGGACGAAAGCGCACATGCGCGCCTGAAGCTCGGCTTACGGCGCGGCGTCGATGTGGGACGCGGGCGGGCTACTTTTTCCCTGGGGCGGGCATGCAGCTTGACCGGCTGACCAATTTCGCGGAGCCGGTTTCCCGGGCAATCACCGCGTCATACGTATTGGTCTGGATGCGTACGGTCAGATTCCGTCCAACCGCATTGCCCAGATTTGGTTTTGTGCCCCATACGGCGACAGTTACCGGATGACGGAAGATTCCTGTCTCTTGCGCCATCTCTTGCTCCCTATGTTTATCCATCAATAGCAGGTGGGCGTTGCAATAGATGCCGTTAGCCGATGTCTTGAAGGGGCAGCGTATGCCGTCTTCTTCATAGATACACTGTGGCATGGGGACCTCTATGGGTAAGGTTTCTATGAAATACAAATTTTAATAATCATTGTAAATGATACAAGAATTAGGGATGTCAATAGCGCTATTTGTGATATTAAGACATATCTTCCTTTGATATTGATTTTTTTGAAAAGATCGTCGCTGACTTTGTCCCAATCTGTAGAGAAGTAGTTCAGTGAAGATATGGATAGTGATATAAAATCATTGTCTTGGCTTGCATCTTTTGTTTTCAATAGGCTATTGACATGCTTTCTAATGCTTTCCGAAGGGGGTGATATGTAGGATCTTCTCCCCCATAAAGCCGCGAGAGCGAGTGCAATCGTAGACATTAAAAAGATCACTATCCAGACTATGGTGAGTTTTTCAAACCAACCGATCTCGTGGCTGAATTCCTTCATGAATGCAAAAATGGCTGCCAGAAAAATACCAGCCACGGTGATGGAACTCTCGGCTTTTTTATCCAGGAGCGACCATGTTTGCCTGAGTTCGGAGTAATGCTGTTTCGCGGTTTCCAGAATCTCGATATTGAGCAGTTTGTGCATCTCGTCCTTATTGTTCATTGCGCACGCTCCCGCTGCTTTCCCCGTCTAACCGTCTGATTCTTTTTTTATTCAGAAATACTATATTTTAAGGTTTTCCATACGTCAACCGATTTTGGCTGGCGGCGGTTGTTACCTTTCCAATAACGGCGGGGTCATGCCCAAAAGGACATCGCCGAATGCATCGGCGTCGAGGGCCCGACCGTGGTGCGCGTGCTCGACGGCCTGGAGCGCATGGGGCTTGTCACCCGCCGCGACCAGCCCGCCGACCGGCGCAGCAAGGATGTCCGCCTGACCACCCAGCTCGGCGGCGCGGGCGGGCGGCCCCGGATGTTTCGCAAATAAGCCTCGGCCGGCGCGACGCGGGGCGGCTTGCCCGAAACGCGCAAGGTGGCGTATCGTGGTCGAGATTCCATCCTGTTCCATCGTTACGGAAAGGAGGTCATGCGTATGGCGACGACAACGGGAAGCACGGTGGCCGGGGAGATCCGGCAAAAGCTCGACGCCCTGGCCGCGATCGGCCGGGGCATCGACGCGGGGACGCTTTCGCGCGCGCCCGAGGGGCGTTGGTGCCCCCGGGAGATTCTGTCTCACATCCTGGGCGCGGACGGGGGCTACCTGCCGCTTTTCCAGGCATTTTTGGACGCGGACACGCCCACCCTCAATATCGGCGTGGAAAAGACCTATCTGTCCGAAGAGCGCGAGGCCATGGACGCCGGGGCGCTTTGCGACGCCATCCAGCAGGAATACGAGGCCATGGCCGCTTTCGTGGAAGGCCTGTCCGAGGAGGAGCTCGGCCGCAAGGCGCGCATCCCCCAGCTCAAGCAGTCGCCCCTGGGCGAATACCCGACCCTCGGCGCGCTGATCGCGGGCCTTGGGAGCTACCATCTGCAATTTCACATCGACCACCTGCGCGAGGTGCTGGACGCGCTGGAGGCGCGGGAGAAGGCGTAGGGCAGGGAGCGAAACGGCGCGCAAGGCGCAAAAAAACCGCCGGAGGGCCTGGCCCTCCGGCGGGAAAGCGGAAAAAAGAACGCGCCGGCGCTACCAGCCCCGGCGGTTGCCGGTGCCGCAGCCGGAACGCACGGACTGGCAGTAGCTGATGCAGGCCCGGTCGCCGCGACACTTGGCCACGCACCGCTGGTACTGCTGGGCGCACATGGCCGGGGTTTCGGGGGCCGGGTTGCCGAGGTTCTGGAGCATCTGCCGGGTGACGGGAATGGTCGGCACATTCGCCGCCGCGCCGCCCATCTGGGTCTGGAGCACGGCGGTGCAGGTCAGGTAGCACTGGGGCACCACCGCGTTGCAGACCACGCTCGGGTCGTGCGTGTCGCCGGGGGGCATGGTGATGGCGGCCACGGCCGCGCCGTTGGGTTTGACGCAATACAGCGTGGACTGGGCCATGGCCATGCTGGCGGCGGCCAGCGTCAGGGCCAGGACAAGCGATACGAACAGAAAACGCTTCATGGTTTTCCTCCTTGGCGGAAACGAGATTCCGACTATCCCTATTGATAGCGAAAAACCATGCCGGTGTCATGAACAAAACGCCGCGAAATCGGGGCGGAGCGTAAAACGGTCTTGCCCGCGCCCGGCGGTGGGGATACGGTGCCCCGTCGATTGGCGCGGGACAACGCGTTTCGGGGAGGGTGAAAGTGGGGTGCCCCCGTTGACTTTTCCCGGGGGGCCATGCTAGGTCCTCTCGACTTGTGAACTTGTGCACGAGCGCCCGCTCGTCCTGGCTGGCTTACCGGGAGGGTTTTTGGTGTTCGGCAGATTGATCAAAGACAAGGGTGTTCGCGAGTCCATCGCGTCGGCGTCGGTGGTCGGACTCAATCTGGTCTCCGCGACCTTTGTCGGGCTATTCATCGGCTGGTGGCTGGATAAATGGCTGGGCACCAAGCCGTGGCTCCTGCTGGCATTCTTGATCTTCGGCATCATCGCCGGTTTCAGGAACGTCATGCAGGAAGTGAGAAAGATCCAGAAGGCCGACGCGCAGAACGTCGCGGACGGCCAGGAAGAGCAAGACGGCGGGAAAGGGCGGGGGCAAGAAGGTGATGGTAAAAAATCTTAGGGACCGGCTGGATCGGTGGCTGCTGCGCCGGGGGTACGTGCATCCCGAGGTGCGCGAGCTTGTCCGCAACCAGATCGTTCTCACCGCCCTGGTTCTTCTCGTCTGCCTGCCGCTGTCCGGCATTTCCGTCGCCGCATGGTCCCTGGCCGCCGGGACCGTCATCATTTCGCTCAATTTCTGTTCCCTGGCCCGGTTCGGCCAGCGGATCACGGGATATGGGAACAAGCGCGAAGCCGTGTTGGCCGTGCTGGTCCGGTTTTATCTGCGACTGGCCATCTCCGGCGCGGCGCTTTTCGCCTGCATTGTCTGGTTCGGGGCTATGCCGCTGCCGCTTCTGGCCGGCATAACCACGGTGGTGGTTAACTTCCTCGTCTGGGGCGCTTGGCGCTACGCCGGCTCCAGGACGCGCCAAACGCTTACGGGAAAGGAGGCATAGGACATGGCTGGTGGGTTGCCGCATCCGGTTCTGCTCGTCGAAGAGGCCGCGAAGGGTGTTGGGCTCTATAAGCTCAACGATGTCTTCCACGCCCAGGTTATCGATTCGAACGTCATCTACGCCTGGTTTGTCATGGTCCTGCTCATCGCCCTGGGCATGCTGGCCACCCGTAAGCTCAACATGGTGCCGAGCGGCATCCAGAACTTTTTCGAAGTCGTGGTCGGCGGCCTCGAATCCTTTGTCGTCGAAAACATCGGCGAGAAAGGCCGCAAGATTTTCCCGTTCCTGTGCGCCCTTTTCATCTTCATCATCACCTGCAACCTGATCGGCCTGGTCCCGGGCTTCGACTCCCCGACCAACAACGTCAACACCAACGCCGCCATGGCCATCACGGTGTTCATCTACTACAACTTCTGGGGCATCCGCATGTGGGGCGCCGGCTACATCAAGCACTTCATGGGCCCGTTCTGGTGGCTGGTGCCGCTGATGCTGCCCATCGAAATCATCTCGCACCTGGCCCGGCCGCTCTCGCTCACGCTCCGTCTTTTCGGCAACATCCGCGGTGAGGAAATCGTCCTGGTGCTGCTTTTCGCCCTGGCGCCCGTGGTCGGCACCTTCCCCATGTACTTCCTGTTCTCGCTGGCCGACTGCATCCAGGCTTTCGTGTTCTTCATGCTGGCCATGATCTACCTCAAGGGCTCGCTGGAACACGCTCACTAGAATCGGGGGAAATGGTCCTTAGGACCGTAACATTAACACCTGTTCTCAGGAGGATCGACATGCGTAAGGCTTTCATGACCATCTTCTCGACCGCCGCCCTGTTGACCGTGGCCACCGCCGCTTTCGCCGCTGACGCCGCCGCCATGGGCGCCATCGGCACCATCTCCTGGGCCACCGCCATCGGCATGGGCATCGCCGCCGCCGGCTGCGGTCTTGGTCAGGGCCTGGGCCTCAAGGCCGCTTGCGAAGGCACCGCCCGCAACCCCGAGGCCGGTGGTAAGATCACCGTTACCCTGATCCTCGGCCTGGCCTTCATCGAATCCCTGGCCATTTACGCCCTGGTCGTCTGCCTGATCCTGCTCTTCGCTCACCCGTTTGCGCAGGTCATCACCGGCTAAGTAGAATGTCTTGAAAGGGAGGCCGGGAGCCCCGGCCTCCTTTTTTTTTCCAACCAAGTCTCTCAGCCACGGCACGCACCGAAGGATGCCGCCTTGAAAAGCGAACACATCCCAAAGGCCACTATCAAGCGCCTGGCCATGTACGTGCAAGTGCTGGAAACACTCAAGCGCGAAGGCTCCCAGGTCGTCTCTTCCGAACTGCTCGCTCGCGCGTGCAGCGTCAATCCTTCCCAGATTCGCAAGGACCTCGCCTACTTTGGCGAGTTTGGCGTCCGGGGCGTCGGCTACCACGTCCAGGACCTTATCTACTCCATCAAGCACTCCCTCGGCGTCGACCGCGTCTGGAAATGCGCGCTCGTCGGCGTGGGCAACCTGGGCAAGGCGCTGCTGCGCCACCAGGACTTCAAATTTCGCGGTTTCGATATCGTCGGCGCCTTCGACTGCGACCCCTTCAAGATCGGCGAGGAAGTCTCGGGCCTCGAAGTCGTGTGCACCAGACGCCTCAAGGACGCCGTCAAGGAACTGGGCATCGAAATCGGCCTGATCACCACGCCCGTCAACCGGGCCCAGCGCGCCGCCAACTTCCTCATCGAAGCCGGCGTCAAAGGCATCATCAACTACTCTCCGGCCATGCTCACCGTGCCAAGCGACGTCTACGTCGAATACGTCGACTTCTTTCACCACTTCTATTCCGTCGCTTTCTCCATTACCCTCGACCGCAAGCAGGACCGCCCCGGCGTCGACTCCACCGACGAGGACGACGCGTAACGGGCGGGGGCGGAGCCCCCGCTCCCCGGACCTCCGATCCGGCTTTGGCCGGGCCGGAGGGCATTGGCTAGCGGTTGGTCGGATGGCTGGAAGAACGCTGTCCAAACGCAGCCCCTTTGAAAGTTTTTGAAAGGGGTCCAGGGGGAAACTTTTTCCAAAAAGTTTCCCCCTGGCCGCCGGAGGCACGGACACAGCCATGCACCAAGCGCCGTTGATCGCCTTGCTGACGGATTTCGGTCTGGTGGACCCGTATGTGGGGCAAATGCGGTCGGTGCTCATGTCGGCCGCGCCGGGAGTGCCGCTTCTGGACGTGAGCCATGACGTCGCGCCCCAGGATGTGTTGCAGGCCGGATTTTTTCTGGCCGCGACCCTGCCCTGGCTGCCGCCGGGCGCGGTAGTGTGCGCCGTGGTGGACCCGGGCGTGGGCACGGATCGGCGGGTGCTTTTGGTCCAGGCGGGCAGCCACTTCCTGCTTGCGCCGGACAATGGCCTCCTCACGCTGGCGTTCGAGTCCGAAACCGGTTGCCGTTTCTTTGACGCCACGCCGCGCCATGCGCCGCGAAGCGCCACCTTTCACGGCCGCGACGTGTTCGCGCCCCTGGCCGCGAGGCTGGCCATGGGCGAGGAGGCGCGGGACGTGGCCGCCGTCTGGTCGGGCCCCGATCCGGTCCGGCTGGAGGGGCTGGCCCCGGTGCGCGAGGGCGCGACGCTACGCTGCCGGGCGCTGTCCGTGGATCGGTTCGGCAATGTCGTGCTGGGCCTGCCCGTCGCCCGGTTCGACCCGCCGCCGGCTAAGGCGGCGGTTGTCGCGCCGGTGGCCGCGCCGCTTGCGCCGGTCAGGACCTACAATGACATCGCCCCGGGCGCGGTCGGCATCCTGGCCGGCAGCCAGGGCTACCTGGAGCTGGCCATGGCCGGGGCTTCGGCGGCGGCGCGGCTGGAGCTTAGGGGCGGCGATCCCGTAATCCTCGACTGGCCGATGGAGACGTAATTGGCTTTTTTTCGCAATTATCTGGCGGCACTCGGTTTTCTCACCCGGCTTGGCCCGGCGATTTCCAATCCCGACATGGCGGCCTGCGTGCCGCTTTTTCCGTTGGTCGGGGCCACGCTCGGGCTAGTCATGGCCGTGCCGCTATGGCTCGGGCTTTTCGGCGGCCATCCGCTGGCCGGAGGCTTTGCCTATGCCGTGGCCAATCTGATGCTCACGCGCGGGCTGCATCTGGACGGATTCGCCGACGTGGCCGACGCCTGGGGCTCGCTGGCCACTGGAGACCGTTTTTTCACCATCATGAAAGACAGCCGCATCGGCGCGTTCGGCGGCATGGCGCTGGTGGTGGCCATCCTCGGCCAGACCTGCCTCGGCGCGGAACTGCTCTCTTCCGGGCGCGTCTGGGTGCTGGCCCTGGCCCCGACCGTCGGTCGGGCCGGAGCGGTGGCGCTCATGCGCGTCTGCCGCGATCTGGCGCGGCCGGGACTCGGGGCCTTGTGTCTGCCCGGGGCCACGGCGCGCAATACCGCCTTTGCCCTGGCCATGACGCTCCTGCTCGGCCTTATCTGGGCCGGGCCGCTGCCCCTGGCGGCCATATGCGCGCTGTGCGGCCTTGTCCTCTGGCGGCTGGCCCGGCTGGCCCGCAAACAGGGCGGCGTCAACGGCGATTTTCTGGGCGCGGCCATCGTCGGCTGCGAACTGGCGGCGTTTCTGGGTGGGGTGGTGTAGCCGGGGGGAACCCTTGTCTTACGAAAGGGTTCCCCCCGGACCCCCCTCCCAAAGACTTTTAATAATGATAGTGTGTAATTGCGTGCCACCCATCACCATAAAAAATTTAGGAAGGGGAGAGCGCGAGAGGGGCTACTGCCCTTTTTAAAGGGTTTCCCCTCTCGCATCCTCTTCCCTCTCCTAAAGGGTTTCATCAATGGCGACATTCTCGCAGTGGCTGACCGGCGCGCGGCCGCAGACGTTGCCCGCGGCCCTGGCTCCGGTTGCGGCCGGGACGGGCGCGGCGGCGGCCTTGGATGGGGCGCATGCGTTTCGGGCGCTTCTGGCTCTGGTCGTGGCCTTGGCGTTGCAGGTCGGGGTCAACTATGCCAACGACTATTCCGACGGGGTTCGCGGCACCGATGACGAGCGCATCGGGCCGTTTCGCTTGACCGGTTCCAAGGCGGCGAGTCCCGGGGCGGTGTTGGCCGCGACGTGCCTGTCCTTTGCCGTGGCGCTTGCGGCCGGCGTCTGGCTTTTGGCGCTTTGCGGCCATTGGTGGCTCCTTGTCGTTGGGGCGGCCTGCATCCCGGCGGCCTGGTTCTATACCGGCGGAAAGCGTCCCTACGGGTATCGCGGCTATGGCGAGGTGTTCGTCTTTATTTTCTTCGGGCTCGTGGCCGTGTTGGGCACGACCTACACCCAGGCGGACCGCCTCTCTTTTACGGCGTTGTGGGCGGCCATCGGCATCGGCGCGCTGGCCTGCGCGCTTTTGGTCACCAACAACCTGCGCGATATCGAAAGCGACGCCAAAAGCGGGAAGTACACCCTGACCGTTCGCCTGGGCGACGCCAAAAGCCGGGCCTTTTACATGACGCTCGTCGGCATCGCTTTACTCATGGTGGCGTGCATGCTGCCGCGCCACCCCTGGACCGGGCTGGTTTTTTTCATCCTGCCGCTGCTCGCGCGGCCGGTGCGCGCGGTGCTTTCCGGCAAGGCGGGCAAGGAGTTGCTGCAGGTTTTACGCGATACCGGTAAGATCGAGCTGCTTTACGGCCTGCTTCTCGGCCTGTCGCTCTCCCTGTAAGGCCGGTTTCGCGTGGCCCGGGAATTGCTTGCTGGCCAAAAGAAGTGACGGAAAACCGGCGTTCGCGCCGTATTGACGGGAACCCATGGCCAAGCCCTTTCGATTCAATCTCGAACGCATCCTGGACATCCGCACCCAGTTCGAGGAGCGGGCCAGGATGGAGCTTGGCAAGGCCATTGCCGCCCATCAGGCGGGGGAGCGCGAAGTGAACCGGCTCATAAACGAGCTGGCCGCCCGCGAAGCCTCCATGGCCCAGAAGCAGAACCCGTCGGCCGGGGATATCTGGCTGTGGCAGGCCTATCGCAAACGTCTCATGGCCGATATCGCCATGGCCAGGGCGCGGTTGGCCGAGCTTGCCGAAGCCAGGGAACAGGCCCGCCAAAAAGCCGTCGACTGTTCCAAGGATCGAAAACTGCTGGACAAACTTAAAACGAATAAGGCCACACGCCATGCCATCGAAGAAAACATCGCCGAGCAAAAGGAAAACGACGAAATGGCTTCGGTTCGCTACCAGCCGCCGACGCTCTGACGCCTCGTCACGCCTGCTGCTTTTTTGCGAGCGCATAAGCGGCCGCATCGCGCCCCGGGCCACCAAGGTGCTGAGCGTTTTCCTCATGATCGCGGCCGTCAAGCTCGGCGTGCTGGTCTTCATGGGCCTCGACCTGATGCTGCCCGATCCGCCGGCGCGTGTCGCCAGCGTGGCCGCGCCGTCCGCCGACACATCGGCCGTGCGCTTTGCCCTGCCCGGACCGGGCGTCGCCCTGGCCCAGCAGGCTCCGGCCCAGCAGCCGGCCGCCGCGCCGGCCAAACCCGCCGCCACGACCCCCGATGCCCAGGCGTTGCTCAAACGCCAGGACGAACTGGACCAGCGTGAGCAGGCGCTCAACCAGTTGCAGGCCGACCTCGACGCCCGGGTGGCCAAGCTCAAGAATATGGAGAACAACATCAAGAAGATGTTGCAGGAGGCCAAGGGCGTCAAAGACCAGAAGCTCAAGCACCTCATCGATGTCTATTCCAACATGAACGCCAAGCAGGCGGCCAAGGTGCTGGAGACCCTGGACAACAACATCGCAGTCAGAATTTTGGCGGGCATGCGCGGGCGGCAGGCCGGCGACATCCTCAACAACATGGAAGCCAAGAAGGCGGCCGGCCTGACGGAAATGCTGACCCGGCTGCAACTGCCCCCGAGCGACAACGCATCGTAAAGAAGTCGGGGGGAACCCTTGTCTTACGAAAGGGTTCCCCCCGGACCCCCCTCCCAAAGATTTTTAATAATGATAGTGTGTAATTGCGTACCACCCATCACCATAAAAAATTTAGGAGGGGGAGAGCGCGAGAGGGGCTACTGCCCTTTTTAAAGGGTTTCCCCTCTCGCACCCTCTTCTCATAAAGTTTGTCTGATGACGCGAGTGCGGTTGACGGTCGCCTACGACGGCACGCGATTCGCCGGGTGGCAGTTGCAGGCTCCGGGCATGGGGCGCACGGTCCAGGGCTGTCTCGAGGAGGCGCTGGCGCGGCTTTGCGGCGAAGCGGCGCGGGTGCACGGGGCGGGGCGCACCGACGCCGGGGTGCATGCCGTGGCCCAGGTGGCCCATGTCGACGTGCCGGAGGCGCGGGCCGGGCTGCCCTGGCAACGGGCGCTCAACGCCTTGCTGCCGGACGACGTCTCGGTGGTGGACGCGGCCGTGGTTCCGCCCGATTTCCATGCCCGGTTCGACGCTTCGGGCAAAATCTACCAATATACGCTCTGGACCCGGCCGGGCTCGATTCTACCCTGGCGACGGCCGTACGTCTGGGACGTGGGCCGCTTTTCGCCACTCGACGTCGCGGCCATGGATGCCTGCGCCGCGCTTTTCGCCGGGTATCACGATTTCGCCGCCTTCCAGAATGCCGGCTCCTCGGTCAAGACCTCGACCCGGCTGGTGCACGGCGTCAGCAGGCTGCCGCAAGCGAATTCCGACGAGATGGTCTGGCGGTTTCATGCCGAAGGGTTCCTCAAGCAGATGGTGCGCAACCTTATGGGCGCGCTGGTCGAGGTCGGGCGCGGGAAAGCTGCGCCCGAGGATATCCGCTCCGTATTGACGTTGGGGCAAAGAAGGCACGCGCCGCGAACGGCGCCGGCCGGCGGGCTTTGCCTGATGGCTGTGGAGTACGGAAACGCCGGCCGGGGGCATAAGCGACATCTTGGCCAAAATTGAAGACGGAGCTGGGAAGAGGATGCGAGAGGGGGACCCTTTTTGAAAAAAGGGTCCCCCTCTCGCGCTCTCCCTTTCCCAAAACTTTTAACGGTAATAGTATGTTATCGCTAGCAGCCTGTCACCGTTGAAAGTCTTTGGAAAGGGGGTCCGGGGGGAAACCTTTCTTCAGAAAGGTTTCCCCCCGGTCTGCTTTTTTCCCCCCGGCTTGTGCGTGACGAAGACGACGGAGTTGTAGCGCAGGAAGCCGGCTTTTTCGCCGGCCTTGTAGGCAGCCTCGTAGAGGGCGTGGATGTCGCCTTCGATGATGCCCGGCATCTCGGACGGCTTGTAGAAGGCCACGTGCACCGCGACGTCGGTGGGCTGGCCGCGTTTGTCGAGCAGGGCGGGCAGGTCGTCGCCGTAATCGGTGATGACCAGCGAACCGCCGTGGCGCACGGGATCGCCGTGATGCACCGGAGGCAGCAGGTCGTGGCGCGTTCCGTTTTCGAAACGTACGCGCGGCGTCGTACAGTGGCCTTCGTGTATGGGCACGGTGAAGACGTGCCGTCCGCCCGGGGCCAGCACGCGCCAGACTTCGTCGAAGGCGCGCCAGGGATCGGTCACGTGTTCGAAGATGTCCTGGGTGACGACCAGGTCGAAGGACGCGTCGGGAAAGCTCAGGCGTTCCAGGTCTTCGCAGCGCAGCCCCTCCTGGGTGCGGGAGCCGGGCGCGGTCAGTTCGGGCACGTATTCCGAGCAGACGTATCCCGGCAGGCAACGCAGGCGTTCGTGCAGGGGGCCGGCGGCCTGGGCCTCGAACACGCGCCAGTCCCGCATGGCGTCAAGGGCTTCGGGCAGGAGCCTGGCCTTCGGACCGGCGGAGAGCCGCGCCAGCACCCGGACCAGATCGCGGGTGCGCCGGCTGGACCGGCAGGAGGAGCAGCGCGTCTCGCGCAGGCTGTGCCCGGGTTTTATCGGCGCGAAAACGGCTTTCTGGCCGCACACGCAGCACATCCCGTCGTCCTCGAACACGTCCCAGTTCCGGCACTTGGCTTCCTTGTCCATCTTGCCACCTTTCCTTCCGGCTCTTGCCGTGCCTTCTGCGTCATTCCTCACCCCCTTCAAAGGGGGCCCGGGGGGAATTATTCCCCCCGGCAGGGTGCAGGGGCAGCGCCCCTGCCGGTGAGGGGTCGGGAGGGGCGACGCCCCTCCCGATTCTTTAAATAGCCGCGTCGATGAGCATGTTGTCGCGGTGCACGGCCTCGGTGTAGGAGGCCTCGCCGAGCACCTGCTCCAGGCGCGAGCTTTTGAGCCCCATGATTTTGCGCAGGTCGGCCGCGCCGTAGTTGGTGAGCCCGACGCCGATGGATTCGTCCTCGACGCTGGCGATGCGCACCATGGACCCCACGGTGAAGTCGCCGACCACATCCACGATGCCGGCCGGCAGCAGGCTTTTGCCCTTGTCGCGAAGCGCCCGCACCGCGCCGTCGTCCACGATGAGGGTGCCTTGGGGCTCGTGGTGGTAGGCCAACCAGAACTTGCGCCTGGGGATGGGCTTGCAGCCGGCCGGCACGTAGGTGCCGTTTTCCTCGCCGGCAAAGGCCCGGGTGAGGGCATCGGGCTCGCGCCCGGCCAGGATCATGGTCGGCACGCCGAGCTGGGCCACGCGACGGGCGGCCAACAGCTTGGAATGCATGCCTCCGGTGCCGAGCGCGGTCTTGGCCCCGCACAGGGCGTCCAGGTCGAGCCCGGCGATGTCCTCGATGACGGACATGGGCCTGGCCTCGGGGTGCTCGTCGGGGTTTTGGGCGTACACGCCCCGGGCCGAGGTCAGGTTGACGAACAGTTCCGCCCCGATGGTGCCGACGAGCAGTCCGCCCAGGCAGTCGTTGTCGCCGTAGACCAGTTCCGAGATGGCCACCGGGTCGTTTTCGTTGACCACGGGCACGGCCTCGAGATCGAAAAGCGTGGCCAGGGTGTTGCGCAGGTTGAGGTAGCGTTCGCGGTTGTCCAGGTCGTCTCGGGTCAGCAGCACCTGGGCGGCGATGCGGCCGTGGCGGGCGAACTCCTGGTCGTAGGCGTGCATGAGCCGGCTTTGGCCGATGGCCGAAGCGGCCTGCCGGTGGGCCAGGGAGGCGGGGTCGTAGTGCCGGCCGAGGACCTCGCGGCCGGCGGCCACCGCGCCGCTGGAGACCAGCAGCACCTTGCGGCCGGCGTTGGCCAGGGCGGCGATCTGGGCGGCCAGGGAGGCGACCACGGCCGCGTCCAGGCCGCCGCCGGGGCGGGCCAGCACCGCGCTGCCCACCTTGATGACAATCCGCCGGGCTTGGGACAGCACGTGCCGGCGGCTTTCGTTCCAGTCGCAGTGGGCCATGCCAGGGGCCCTCCTTGTAAGGCGGTTGTGCGGGAAGCCGGGATCAGGCCGTTTCGTCGGCGAGTCCTCCCCGGGATTCCTCCGGGGAAGAAGGACCGGCCTCGGCCGGGGGCTCGGCCGCGCTGATGGGGCCGTGACGGCCGGCAAAGGAGGCGTCGGCCGCCGCCGCGTCCCGCGTCGCCGATTCCCGGACGTTGCCTGTCCAGGAGGTGTACTCCGGGATGACGGGCAAAAGGGGCGGCGAAAAGTCAGGATCTGCGGCCATGGCTGGCGGCTCCGGGTCGTAGTGGCGTTTGAATGAATATACGGGTTCGGTATCCGGGTGGCAAGACGGCGCGTCATGCGCTTTTCAAACGCGCGCCGCACTGTTATTCCCCTCTGCCGGGAGGGTATTGTCGTGCGCATCAAGATGTTGGAGTTGCTTTCGGGCGCGCAGCAAGCCACGGGGACGGCCGTGGTCATCGATGTTTTCCGCGCCTGTTCCGTGGCCTGTTATGCCTTTGCCGCCGGAGTCGAACGGATGTTGCCCGTGGATACGGTGGAGGACGCCCGGGCCTTGCGTGCCGCCCATCCGGATTACCTGCTCGCCGGCGAACGCAATTGCCTCAAGCTCGAGGGCTTCGATTTCGGCAACTCGCCAAGCGAGGTCAAGGACGCGCCCCTGGCCGGCAAGACCCTGGTCCACGCCACGTCCGCCGGCACCCGGGGACTTTTCGCGGCCATGGAAAGCGCCGACCGGGTCCTGACCTGCTCGTTTCCCAACATCGCCGCCACGGCCCAGGCCATCCTGGAGGCCGACCCGGAAGTCGTCTCCATCGTGGCCATGGGCAAGGCCGGCATGAACCACGCCCCCGAGGACAAGCTGTGCGCCATGTATTTGGCCAACCTGCTCCAGGGAGTGCCCAACGCCTTCGCCGCCATCCCCAAATTCCTGCGCACCTCGCCGAGCGCGGCCATTTTTTTCGGCGAAACAGCCATTGTGCCCGAGGAAGATTTCGGCCTGTGCCTGGCTCTCGACGCCTTTGACTTCTACCTGGAAGCCATGCGTCTCCCGGACCGGCGGCCGGCCCTGACCCGGCGCTATCCCGAGCATCCCGTCACCACGGCCGACGCGCCGGCGGCCTGATCCGCCGCCGGCCACAGCGGGAATCCAACCGGCCAAACGGCCGGGCGTCGCATCACAGGAGGCGGGAGCATGCAAGGCAAGGCCATAATGAACTCGCGGGAAGACTTCTACTTTTCCGTTTCTCCCCTGATGATCTTTCCCAAGGCCCTGGGAAGATTTCGCGTCTACATCAAGCAGGCCGGCAACTACGTCCTGTACGCGGCGGAAAACGAGCAGTTCACCCCGCGCCATCGCCAGAAGCTCCACGACGCGGGCGTGACGGAAGTCTATGTCCGGGCCGAGCAGAAGCCCGATTACGAGCGCTACGTCGAAAAGCACCTGCCCCAGATCCTGGCCGATGCCGTCATCCCCGTGGAGGAGCGGGCCAAGGTCCTCTATACCGCCGCCGAGGCCGTGGTGCGCGAGGTCTTCGAGACGCGCCTGCCCAAGGGAATCGGCAAGCGCGAGTTCTCCCGCATCGCCAATCTGGTCGAGAAGAGCCTGAAATTTCTCGCCATCGACGAATCGCTCAAGCGCATCGCCGATCTGGCCTCCCACGACTACACCGTGCATACCCACAACGTGCAGGTGTTCGTTTTCTCCACCGCCATCCTGCAAAGCATGAAGGCCGACGAATACACCCAGGTCCAGGCCGGCATCGGGGCGCTTCTGCACGATATCGGCAAGACCCACATCCCCGGGGAAATCCTGTCCAAGCCCGGCCCCCTGACCCCCGAGGAACGCGCCGTCATCAATACCCACCCGGCCAAGGGCCTGGCCCTGTGCCAGGACGTGCCGCTGACCCAGACGGCCGCCCACTGCATCCTCATGCACCACGAGCGCATGGACGGCGCCGGCTACCCCGGCGGCCTGTCCGGCGAGCTGATCCCGCCCTACGTGCGGGCCCTGGCCGTGGCCGACGTCTACGACGCGCTGACCACCAAACGGCCCTATGCCGACGCCATGCAGCCGTTCCAGGCTCTGCGCCTCATGCGCGATGAGATGGGCGGCGCCTTCGACCTCGACGTCTTCAAACGTCTGGTCGTGATCCTAAGCGGCGCCAACATGGTCTAAAGGAGTTGTACCCATGGCTTTTTCCCGCGTCCGCTTTTCCCCCACCGAGGCCAAGGTGACCTGCCCCAACTGCGGCAAACATCTCACCTACGAACGCAGCTGCCTGCGCATCATGCTGACCTGCCACGCCTGCGGCAAGGAATTCGACCCGGCCGGCCTCGTGGACCAGCTCGACGACGACTTCGACGAAGTGTACGCCAACGTCCCCCTGGATAGGATGTAAGGGGAGCGGGGAGCAAGGAGCCGGGGGCGGGGACCTTTTTTTGCAAAAAAAGGTCCCCGCCCCCGGACCCCCACCCTCCAAAAAAACTCTTAACGGGGGGCGTTGCGACAGAGGATGTCGCATACTACGGTCGGAAACGGGGACACCTTTCAAACCCGATGCGCAGCCGGCGGAATCCATAATTTTGTTTCGAGGCGGGGGAATTGTTCCCGCGTATGGCATGTGTGTCCTGGGCCGGCCGTGGGGTCTGGCGGACGCGAAGGCGTATTCTTCGAATATGCGCCGCGCGCGGCCGCCAGACCCCACGGCCGGCCGACCAAAGAAAAATTGTGCAAGCGATTTGGCAAGGAGAAAGGAAATGGCGGCGGGAGTCTGGGACGGCATCGACAAGGAACGCGTGGGCCGTGGGCTGGTGACGGCTTTTATGAGCGACGAATATTTGGAGGTTTTGGCCGAGATCAACAACGCCGAAACCGAAGGCGAGGTGCTGGCCGCCCGGGACAAGGTCAAGGATCTCATGGTGCTGTGGCGCGAGGAAGTGCCCGAATACGCCTTTGCCGTGGACGCGCTGTATCTTTTTTCCGAACAGATGATTGAAATGCTTAAAGATATAGATGAAGAGGATTCCCCCGCGATTGACAGCCAGGCGTAACGCCTTTATCTTGGGAAAACCCAAAGGGGAGTAGCTGTTTCGGGCAGGGTCAACATCACTGCGGCGTTCGCGCCGCCTGGCCCTGTCGTCGGTCCCTCGGTGCCGATCGGCGAGACCTTTGGCATGCATGCGCGTGCCAAGGTCTTTTTTTTTCGGCCGCGCCAACCCGAGGAGACGTCATGAAAGCGCTGATCCCCTTGTATCTCGCCCTGATCGCCTGCCTGCCCGGACTGGCCGCCTCGCTCGCCGGGGTGCATCTTTCGCCCCAGACCGCTGCCCTTGTGGCCGGCGCGGCCATCCTCGGCGCGTCCTTCCTGCTCCTGTGGGCCTGCGACGTGGCCCAGCACGACATCCCCCAGGCCCTGGCCCTGGCGGTGGTGGCCCTTATCGCCGTTTTGCCGGAATACGCCGTGGACATGTATTTCACCTGGATGGCCGGGCAGCATCCGGAGTCCGACTACGCCCATTTCGCCATCGCCAACATGACCGGGGCCAACCGGCTGCTTATCGGCGTGGCCTGGACGGCCGTGGCCGGCATCGTCTGGTGGCGCACGAGAAAGCCCGTGGTGCTCGAGTCCGACCGCCGCCTGGAGGTGGTGTTTCTGGGCCTGGCCACGGCCTATGCCATCACCATTCCCCTTTCCGGCAGCCTGACCTGGGTCGACGGCGCGGTCCTGGTCGGGCTCTACGTCGTCTACATCCTGCTGGCCGGCCGCCGGGAGGCCGAGGAGCCCGATCTCGAAGGCGTGGCCGCCCACATCGCGCGGCTGCCGTCCGGCAAGCGGCGGTTCGTCACGGCGCTGCTTTTTCTTTTCGCCGCCGGGATCATCGTGGCCAATGCCGAGCGCTTCAGCGAAGGGTTGGTGGCCACGGGGCGCATCCTCGGCGTCAGCGAATTCCTGCTGGTGCAGTGGCTGGCCCCCATCGCCTCGGAAGCGCCGGAATTCATCGTCGCCATCATGTTCGCCATGCGCGGCCGGGCCTCCTTGGCGCTTGGGAGCCTTGTTTCCTCCAAGCTCAACCAGTGGACCCTGCTTGTGGGCATGATCCCGGGCGTCTACGGCGTGTCGGCGGGCTCGTTCGCCGCGCCCATTCCCCTCGACGCCTTGCAATTGCATGAAATCATGCTCACCGCCGCCCAGTCGCTTCTGGCCGTGGGCCTGCTTTCCGGGTTGCGCCTGGACGTGCGGGGCGCGCTTTTGCTCTTCGGGCTTTTCATCGGCCAGTTTCTGGCCCCGGCCGTGCCGGACGCGGTCTGGGCGTTTTTGCCCGGCCACCTGACCGGCGGCCAGGTGCATTATCTGTTCACGTTTTTATATTTTGGCGTGTTTGTCGTGCTTTTGCCGCGTATTGGACCGCATCTGCTGGTCCTGGTCCGGCCCGGGCGTCGCGAAACCTCTTGACGCGGCAAAGGCCCGGCCCTATGTACCGCCCCTCGCCTCGGGGAACCGCCCGGGGCGGGGACATCGCACACGAGGTCGGTCGTCATGCAACATGGCTTTGAACTGCCTCTCGCCTTGGACCTTTTCGCCGTTTTTCTCATGTCCGCAACCGGGGCCATCGAGGCCATCCGCCGCAGATTCGACCTGGTCGGCCTGCTCGGCCTGTCCCTGGCCACCGGCCTTGGCGGAGCGCTCATGCGCGACGGGATTTTCCTCCAGTCCGGGGCCCCGGCCGTCATCAGCAACCAGTCCTATCTTTTCGCCGTGGCCGGCGGCGCCGCCGCCTGCCTGATTTTCGGCCGCCGCGCCGTGCTGTCGGAGCGGCTGGTGGCCGTGGTCGACGCCGCCGCGCTGGGGGCCTACGCCGTGGTCGGCATGGACAAGTCCCTGGCCTTCGGTCTGGCCTTTGCCCCGGCCGTGCTGGTCGGCACCATCAACGCCTGCGGCGGGGGACTGTTGCGCGACGTCCTGACCCGCAAGGAACCGCTGGTCTTCAGGCCCGGCCAGTTCTATGCCCTGGCCGCCCTGATCGGCTGTCTGAGCTACCCGTTTCTGCTCCGGAGCCTGGGCCTGCCGCCGCTTGTCGCCGCCCTGTGCACCATCGCCATCACGTTTAGCCTGCGCATGCTGGCCATCACCTGCGACTGGCGCACCGCCCCGGTGCGTTCGACCGGGCTTATCCCCCGCCGCCGGCGACAGGCCCGCAACCCGGCTTGACGCCGACCCCGGAAAGCGGGTCTATAAACACAGTATCCCCAACCGCCGGCCGCGCCGGCAGGAGGCATTGCCGTGACGCACCCCATCACCACGCTTTTTTGCGATGTCGGCGGCGTGATGCTCACCAACGGCTGGGACCGGGCCGCACGAAAGCTCGCCTGCCGGACCTTCGATCTGGATTGCGACGAGGTCGACGAGCGCCACCACCTGACTTTCGACGCCTTCGAGGAAGGCAAGCTCAGCCTCGACGAGTATCTCGACCGCACGGTCTTCTACGCGCCCCGGCCGTTTCGTCGGGAAGCCTTCAAGGACTTCATGTTCAGCCGTTCCGAGCCCCTGCCCGACATGCTGGACGCGTTGCGGGAACTCAAGGCCGCCCACGGCATCAAGATCGTCACGGTCAACAACGAAGGCCGGGAATTGAACGAACACCGCATCCGGACTTTCGGCCTCGGCTGCTTCATCGACGCCTTCGTGTCCTCGTGCTTCGTGCATTTTCGCAAGCCCGACGCGGACATCTTCCGCATCGCCCTGGACATCGCCCAGACAGCGCCCGAGGAGGCGGTCTATATCGACGACCGGGCGCTTTTCGTGGAAGTGGCCGGGACGCTCGGCATCCGGGGCGTGGTGCACAAAAGCGCCGCCGAGACCCTTGCCGCCCTCAAGGAAATGGGACCGTTCGCCGCCTACTGCCCGGCCGGCCCGGACCTGGGCTGAGCTTGCCTCCCCGGGAAAAAGACTTATCCAAGTACCTCGCGCGATAATCCGGCGGCCGTCCCTTCGCCTTTGGCCGGTCCGCCGGCACAAGGAGTACCCAGCCTATGCGGAAAATCGCCATTCCTTCCCGCGACGGGCAGGTGGACGAGCATTTCGGCCATTGCGGCTATTTCACGGTGCTGACCGTGGGCGACGTCAACGGCATATTGTCCGAAGAGACCTTCGAGCCGCCGGCACAGTGCGGCTGTCGGTCCAATCTGGTGGAAATGCTGGTTGCCATGGGCGTCGGCGCGCTTATCGCCGGCAACATGGGTCAGGGCGCGGCGGACAAGCTGCGCCACGCCGGCCTGACCGTGGTGCGCGGGGCCTCCGGGCCGGTGCGCGACGCCGCGACGGCCTTCCTGGCCGGCACGCTCAAGGACAAGGACGAACTCTGCCAGGCCCACGGCCACGACTGCCTGCATCCGATTGCGTAGGAAGGGCGGAAGACAGTGCGAGAGGGGGACCCTTTTTGGAAAAAGGGTCCCCCTCTCGCGCTCTCCCCTCCCCAAAACTTTTAACGATTACAGGCAGGCTAAGGATGCCATGGAGTAACCATTAAAATTTTTTGAAGGGGGGGCCGGGGGGAAACTTTTTTTAAAAAAGTTTCCCCCCGGTTCGTCTTTTCGCTTCCTAAAATAGACTCAGTCCCATCTCGCCTTTTTGGGCGCATTCCGCGGCGTGGGCTTTCAGGAAGGCTTCTTCCCAGCGGAACACGTGGTCCACCACGTTGCCGAGGATTTTTGGCAGGATATCCGGGAAGCGTTCGGCGGTTTTGAGGAATTTTTCCCGGGTGAGCACCAGGCATTGGGTGTCGGCCGCGGCCCGCACCGTGTAGAGCGCCTTGACCGAGCCCATAAGGCCTAGCCCGCCGAAGAAAAATTCCTTGCCGCGTTTGGAAAAGGACACCTCGCAATCCTCGGTTTGCCGGGTCATCTCCACTTCGCCGCACAACAGGTAATAGCAGCGGTCCAGCGGTTCGCCCTGTTCGCACAGGGCGTCGCCCGCGCCGAATTCCTCCCGGCCGGAAAGGTAGGCCAGCACTTTGATGACATCAAGGGGAACGCCGTTGAAAACGGGCAGCTCCCGCAGGATGTCCAGGCAGTCGTTGAAGCCGCAGCCCTTAGCCCCTTCCAGACGCTCCGTGGACGAGTTCATACAGCATCCCCTTTTTTTCCATAAGCGCCGCATACGAGCCGGTTTCGACGATGCGTCCGGCCTTCATGACGGCCACTTTGTCGAAATTTTTGATGGTATCCAGCCGGTGCACCACGGAGATGACCGTGGAATCTCCTTTCCATTTGGTTTCGAGCAGGTTCTGGATGCGGGTCTGTGAGGCGTTGTCCAGCGCGGAGGTGGCCTCGTCCAGGATGAGCATGGGCGGTTCCTTGAGAAACGCCCGGGCCAGGGCCACTTTTTGGCGCTGCCCGCCCGAGAGGCGGTCGCCCATGGAGCCGACCTGGAAATCCAGCCCGATTTCCAGGACGCGTTCCAGCATGTCCTCTTCGATGAGCAAGCTGACGATGGTTTTCTGGATCTGGTCCAGGATCTTGGGACTGGTGGTCTTGATGCGGCCGAAAAGGATATTGTCCATGACCGTCATGGAATAGAGGTAGTGTTCGCGCCTGAAGAACGTCACCGCGCCGGGCAGGTCGGTTTCGATGCGCTCCGCGAACATGGCCCGGCCGGAAAGGAGCAGGCCCTCCAGGATCGGGGAAAGGTCGACGATGGAGTGGACGCCCGGGGTGAAGCGCAACGCCAGGGTCAAAAGCAGGCGCTCGTCATCGGGGGGCAGCTTGTGCAGCCGCAGGCGGGCCAAGCGGCCGCTCAGGTCGCGATAGGTGTCGAATTCGTCGGCCGTGATCGGGGTCTGCTCGAAGAAGGTGGCGTCCGGGGAGGGCACGTCTTTCAAGATGTCCACTGTCTTGGTGGCCAGTTCCGCGCCGGTTTGCACGAGCAGCATCTTGAGGCCCGCGTCGTGCAGGAAACTCACGAAGAACGGGTTGGTGGTCAGCCGCTCCGGGTCCAGGTCGTCGCGGGCCGGGGTGCCGAAGATCAGGTTCTCGGCCACGGAGCTGTAGTACAGGTAGCGGGTGGGATCGAAGAATTCCACCGAATCGGCCAGGGATTCGCCGTGTCCTTCATGGTAGGCCTCGCGTATCCGGACCACTTTTTTGACCAGATGCTCCTTCTTGCCTTCCTTGAACACCGAATTGAGGGCGAAGCGCAGGATGTCGGTGAAAAGCCCCACCTGCTGCACCACGGCGATGATCTCGTCCAGGCTGGGCACCCCGGCCTCGCCCGTGACGCCGTGGGCCTCGCGCCGGGCGTTTATGGAATAGAGCAGGTTGTCCTTGATGGAACCTTCGAAAATGAACGGGTGTTGGGAGACGATGCCCATGTTGTCGGCGATGTCGGACTTGGGCAGGGCGTCGATGTCCAGGCCGGAAAGCTGGGCCGTGCCGGCGGTGTATTTGAGAATCTGGCACAGGCAAAGGGCCAGGGTGGACTTGCCCGAGCCGGAGAAGCCGACCAGGGCCACCTGTTCGCCGGGTTTCACGTCCAGGGACACGCCCTTTAAGAGCTGGATGCCGCCCGGCACCTCGAACACCAGGTCCTTGGCCACGACGGACCCGTCCAGGGGCAGCGGTTCACGGGGTTCGTCGGGCTCGGCCAGAAATTCCGGGTCGCCCTCGAAATATTCCATGATCCGGCCGTAGCTGACCGAGGCGTCCTGCCAGGTCTGGTAGAAGTCCATGAGCTCCTTCCAGGGATCGTAGAGCTTTTCGTTGGCCGAAAGGAAGGCCACCAGGGCGCCGAGGTCGAAGCGGCCGTTTATGGCCAGGTAGCCGCCGACCAGAAAGAGCACGAAGGGCCCGAGGTTCTGGAAGAAGTTGTTGGAGACCTTGATGGAGAACTTGTAGAGGTTCCAGACCACGCGGATGCGGCACAGCTTTTCGGCCCAGCCCCCGAAGCGGGCGCTTTCCAGCTTGAAGCTGGCGTTGGCGTGGATTTCGTGGATGCCGGAGATGGTTTCGCTTATGAGCGTGGACAGCTTGCGGCCGGTGTCCACGCGCTCTTTGTTGGCGGCATTGGCCCGGCGTTGCAGGGCCGGGATGACCAGGATGGCGATGGGGTAAAGGGCCATGCTGATGATGGCCATAAGCGGGTTCAGGTAGAAGAGGTAGCCGGCGAAGGCGAGCAGGGTCAGCAGGTTGGTCACGGGCACGGCGATGGCCTGGCCCACGAACTCGCCGGTATTGGCCACTTCGGAGATGAGCGAGGACACGACCATGCCCGGCGAGGCCTTGCGGAAAAAGGACATGGGCAGGGTCAGGATGTGGGCGTAGAGCTTTTTGCGCAGGTCGAGCAGGGACTGCTGGCCGATATAGGTCTGCAGGGCGTTGATGGCGTATTTGAGCCCCGAAGCGGCCACCACGCAGGCGAGATAGTAGCCGCAGTACATGAGCAGCAGATCCAGGCGCTTGAGCCCGATGGCCTGGTTGATGATCTTCTTTTGCATCTCGAGGGGCAGCACACGCACGGCCACGGTGACCATGATGATGGCGAGCAGCACGGACTGGAGCTTGAGATTGCTGGTCCAGACCCAGGAGATGAGCGAGCGTTTGTAGAGGACTTCCGGGATTTCGGGACGAAGCTTCATGGAGCGATCCGCCTTTTGTGGCTGCAGTGTCGCGGGCGCGCCGGTTGCACGGCGCGCGTCAGTTTGGAGAGCGTCCGGACCGGGCCGCGATCAGGGACAGGGCCAGCCCGGCCAGTTCGCCGAACTGCGGCTTGGCGATCTGGCCGTCGGCGCCGACGGAAGCGCCCTTGTGGCGCAGTTCCTCGGTGATAAGCGAAGAGAAAAGCACCACCGGCGTCGCGCGAAGTCCCGAATCTTCCTTGATGTTTCGGGTGAGCGTATACCCGTCCATCCGCGGCATTTCGATGTCGGAAACGACGATGTCGAAGCGTCCGCCGTCCTCTCCGCGCAAAAGGTCCAGGGCCTGCTGGCCGTCGCCGGCCTGAACCACCTCGAAATTGGCCGCTTCCAGCCGGCCCTTTATCATGTGGCGCATCATGCCCGAGTCTTCCACCACCAGGGCCCGCAGCCGTTTTTCGGATGGGGCCGGCATGTCCGCGCCGTCGCCCAGGCTGTCGTCGAGTTCGAGGATGATTTTTTCCAGGTCCAGCAACTGGATGAAGCGATCCTCCAGGCGGGTGAGCCCGGTGATGCAGTTGCCGGCGAGCTTGGCCAGGGCCGGATGGGGCGGTTCCACGTCGCGCCAGTGGACCCGGTGGATGTGGGTGACGCCCGAAGCCAGAAATCCTGTCGTGCGTTCGTTGAAGCGCGTGACCAGGATGATTTCGTTTTTGCGGGGCGCGCGCGGGATGTCCAGCCACACGGCCAGGTCGAGGACCGGCAGGGCCATCTCCCGCAGGGCGATGGTGCCCATGAAGCAGGGATGGGGCGCGCCGGGCAGGGGGGAAAGTCCCGGGCTTTCGATGACCTCCAGCACCTTGGCCACGTTGATGCCGAACGATGACAACCCGCGTTCGGCCCCCTCGTCGATGAAAAACTCGATGATCTCGAGCTCATTGGTGCCGGCTTCGAGCAGGATCTCGGATTGGGCCATGGGGCGCTCCCGGGGTGGGATGTTTCCGTCAAGCAGCGAAGAGCCGTCAAGGGGACAATTACGCAACGATAGCCCAGGCATGGCGTCGTGTAAATCGCATCCGCGCCCGCGCCGCCAAATGCCGGGGAGCGGTTGACAGTGCCGCACGGCTTCTTATAGCCAAGAAGAGAGGAAAAGCCCATACGACCCGTCGTATACAGTCGTGCGCGATGGAGGCGGGGGCGGTCTTGGGGCGTTCCCGGGCGGACCGGGACGAAACAACAAGGAGGGCGTCATGAAACGCCTGGCGGTTGTGATCCTTTTGGCGGCCTTGTGCCTGCTTCCCGCGCCGGCCATGGCCACGTCGTTCACATGGGACTTTCCGGGGACTTCCGGGTCTTATTCTTCGGACGGCTCGACCAGCGCCACCACCTCCGGCACGCTGACCGCGGACACGACCACGGTCAACTGGGACCTCACCTTCGGGACCGGCGGAGCCCTCTCGGGTTCGGGCTCGGCCCTCGTCGGCGGGCAGACCTATTCCGGAACCTTCGACTTCAGCGATCTTTTCAGCCTGCTTTTCTTTTAGCAGTTGCAGCCAGCCCCCGGCTTCCGGTTGACCGGAACACCATGCCCCGCCCGCTGTGCCGGGGCGGGCGGGGCGGCTGCGTCACGGCTCATGCTGGAACGCAAACTCGATATTTTCGTCCACGACCACAACGGCGTAAGGCGGCTTTTCACCTACCGGCGCTGGATGTTCCTCGTCTCCGTGTCCGCCGTGGCGGTCCTGGCGGCCGGGATGGTCGTGTTGTGGCGCTATCAGGCGGACTATGCCGACCTGGCCGCCAGACGCCGGGCCGCCCTGGAACGGCTGGCCGGCCAGAAGGCCGAGGCCTTGCGGCTGCGTGACCGGGTGCGCCGGTTGGGCGACGAGGCGGCGCGGATACGCTCGTTTGACGCCAAGCTCGGCGTCATGGTCGAGGTCCCGGAGGGGCTCGGCATGGGCGCGCCGGACACGCCGGCGCGGTTGCCGGGCTCGGCCCTTGGCGACGACCTGGGACGGCGGCTGTTCGATTTTCTGGCGGCGCTCGGCAACCGCATGGCCGTGGAGGAGGCGTTGCAGCAGGATCTGGCCCGGCTGCTTGGCGAGCGCAAGCTGGAATTTCTGGCCAAGCCGTCCCTGTGGCCGGCCCGGGGCTACATCACCTCGGGCTTCGGCCGCCGGCAGTCGCCCTTCGGTCGGGGCGGGGATTTCCACAACGGGGTGGACATCAAGGTGCCCATCGGCAGCCCCGTCTACGCCGCCGGGGCGGGGCGCGTCACCGAGGCCGGCTATATGCACGGCTACGGCCTGCGCATCGTCATCAGCCACGACTTCGGCCTGGAGACGATCTACGCCCATATGCAGAAAGCCGAGGTCAAGCCCGGGGAGCAGGTCAAGCGCGGCCAGCGCATCGGGCTCTCCGGCAATTCCGGCCGCACCACCGGGGCGCACCTGCACTACGAGGTGCGCGTGGACGACACGCCGGTCAATCCGCGCCGCTACCTGCTCGACTGAGCGCGCATCCCGTCGCCTCCCGCGCTTCCCGCCATTTCGTTTCGAGTTCCGCCCAGGCCGTATTCGCGTCGCGGGCGGCGGCGACCGCCATGTCCGAAGCGGCGAACAGGCCGTCGAGCTTGGTGCGCGCCCCGCGAAGCTGGCCCACGGCGGCCCGGGTGCGGGCCTGCCCCGGCCCGGCATGCTGGTGGTGGGCCACGGCCAGGTCGCCGGCGTACACGGCCCGGCGGCCGGCCAGAAACCCGCCCAGGTCGCGGGCCAGGTCGTCGAACTGGCTCGGGGAAAAACGGATGTCGAAGGGCGCGCCGTCGCCGAGGGCCGAGCCCCGCAGCAGATGGCAGCAGCCGGAAACGGACGGGCAGGGCCGGTGCGCGGCGCAAAGCCCGAAATCCGGGCCCGGGCCGTAATTGACCAGGGGCCGCACCGTGTTGGCGGCATCCGGCGGCAAAAGGCGCACGTCGGCCGCCTGCACGCCCGCCGCCGCCCCGGGCGCGGCCGCGACCACGCGCGCGCCGGCCACGTCGGCTTGCGCATCGTCGCGGAGCGCCCCGGCGAGGCGCGCCAGCCAGTCGGCGGGCAGGCTCACGTCGTCGTCCACGTAGGCGGCCAGATCGTCCCGCTCCAGCCGGGCCGTGGCGGCCAGCCAGTTGCGGGCGGCCGGCGCGCCGATGTTGACGGGCAGGCGGATGGCGGCGAACCGGTCCGGGGCGAATTTCACCGCCGCCGCCCGGCAGACGCTTTGGGTATCGTCCGTGCCGCCGTTGTCGAGAACCACCACCCGGGCCGGGCCGAGGTGGCTCGCGGCCAGGCTTTCAAGCGTTCGCGCGAGCAGGCCGGCCCGGTTCCAGGTGTAGAGGAAGACGAACAGCCGGCCGGGCATGGCGTCGAGATCGGCCGGGGCCGGGGGAAAAAGCAGGGTGTGCAGGCGAAGCGTCAGCCCGGGATGCCAGTTTTCGGCCCGCCACAAATCGGCCAGCACGGCCGTCGCCTCGCCGGTCCGGCCGGTCTCGGCCAGTCCCTGGGCCAGGGCCAGGGCGTAAAAGCGGGGGAAAAGCCCCCGGTCGCAGGCGGACAAGGCGGCAAGCCCCGCCGCCGGGCCGTCCCAGGCAAAGGCGGCCTCCACGGCCAGGCGCGCGCCGACCGGGGCCAAGGCCGGATCGGCGGCCAGGGCGTCGGCCACGCGCCGGGCCAGATCCGGCAGCCCCCGGGCCAGGGCGAAATCGAAGGCCTTGCCGCGCCAGTAAGACCCATGGGCCGCGTCGTCCATGGCCCGCGCCAGAAAGGCGGCGCCGGCTTCGGTATCCGTCCCGTCGCGAAGCCGTGGCCACTCCCGGCACTCCTTGGGCGGCCGGGTCGCCTTGGCCAGGGCGGCGCACAAGGCCCGCCGCCGCGCGCTTGCGCCTTTGCGGCGTGCGGCGGCCAGGGCATTGGCGGCAAAGGCCCCGTCCAGGGGGGCGCGCTCGAAATTCCAGGCGGCCATGGCGTCGGCCAGGCCGGCCAGTTTGGGAGAGTCCCTGGCGGCGGCGAGCATATCCGCGCCCAGGCGTCGGGCCAGCCATGGCCCCTCCAGCCCGAAAGCCCACAGCGGCAGCATGCGGCGCAGGATGCCGGGCGGTGGGTACGAAATAAAAACGGGGCGCTGGGGCATGAACGCTTCCTTGGCGACTTCGGTCAGGGCTTCACGGTTTGACGAAAACCGTGTTAGAGGGCATGTAACGCCATCCTTTGAGTAAGGACAATGCATCCCGCCGTGGATTTTCTGGCGGCACGCGGAGAAAAATGCCGATGCAACACCATATGAAATCCTTTGCCGTGGCCGCTGCGGCGATTTGTGGCCTTTTGGGCGTGTTCGCCGTATCCGGTTGCGGCAAATACGATAGTCTGGAGCGCAACGCCCAATACGTTTCCGACGACCTGGCCCGCGAGAACGCCCGGGCCGCCTACGAGAGCGTGGTGAAAACCCACGAGCGCTGGGTTTCTTCCGGCGGCGGCAAAGCCGCGGACGACCAGGTCTACGGCGCGTACAAAGACGCCTACGAACAGTATGCGATTTTGTATAACGAATTGTTGGACCGGCAGGGAAAGAGTTTCTCCGGGCACCTGTTCATGGTGTCCGACGAGCTGCCGCCGCCGCCGCCGGGCATGCCGGCCCAGGCGCCCAAACCCAAAGCGCCCGCTCCCAAACCGGTTTCCGCCGCGCCCGTGAGCCATGAACTGGACGATGCGTCCCGTGCCGCCGCTCCGCCGGCGGGCATCCCCATGGCCCCGGCGGTTCCGGCGGTGAAAGCCAAACCGGCGGCCGCGTCCGACAATCCCTTTGCGCCGATCTCCGGCCAGGGCCGCGCTTCCGCCAAGACGCAATCGTCGGGGGCGGACAGCTACGTCATCGCCTCGGGCGACACCCTGCGCAAGATCGCCAAGCGCTTCGGCATCAGCGAGAAAAGCCTCATGGAAGCCAACGGCATCACCGATCCCGACAAGATCGCCGCCGGCAAGACCCTCACTATTCCAAAGCATTAGAAGAGTGGAACCGGGGGGAACCCTTTCTGGAGAAAGGGTTCCCCCCGGCCCCCCTTCCCAAAGACTTTTAATGGTTACAGGGTATTGTCGTTAAGGCCGCTGTAATCGTTAGAAGTTTTTGGGAGGGGAGAGCGCGAGAGGGGGACCCTTTTTTCAAAAAGGGTCCCCCTCTCGCACTGTTATCTCTCTTACCCAAAAATTCCCTTCATGGCCGCGAGAAGGTCTGTGAGGCGTTTGTCGTAGGTGTGTTCGGCCAGCACGCGTTTGCGGGCGGCCGTGGCGATGCGCGCGCGTTCGGCCGGATGGGCCAGGTAGTGGCGCACCAGCGGGCCGATTTCTTCGGGAACCGCGTAGGTGATGGCTTCGCGGCCGATGTCGAAGAGCCGGGCGAGCTGTTCCCGGGCGTCGGAGAGGACGAAGGCCCCGGTGGCTGGGGCGTCGAAGACCCGCTGGTTGACCGCCCCTTTCATCTGCAGGCTCGTGCAATTGAGATTGACGGCGCTGCGCGGGTAAAATCCGGGCAGGTCGGCGTAGTAGTCCAGGGGACCGGTGGCGCGCCAGGCTTTGCCCATGCCCGGCAGGACCGTCTCCCAGTCCGCGTCGCCGGCGATAAGCGGCGAAAAGGGCAGGAGTTCCCGCACGCAGGCATGGCGGTAACGTTTCGTCGCTTCCCAGGTGAGCGCCAGCTCGGCGTCGAGGCGCGCTTCGGCCGTGGGCAGCGCCGCGTAGGCGGGGCCGCGGCCCGGGTCGGCGGCGAGAAAGGCTCGGGCGCTTTTTTCCGGGCTGGCCATGAAAGCCGCCGCCGCTTGCGGCAGGGCGCGGCGCAGGGCGGGAAAGGGGGTGAGCCGGGCAAGCGCCTCCCTGGCCTGCTCCGCCATGGACGCGCCGACGAAGGAGACGTCAGCCCGCCAGGGATGCGGCGCGGCGGGATCGGCGGCCAGGGGCGAAAACAGGTGCGGGTCGGTGCCCAGGGGCAGCCAGGCCGTGTGGCGAAAGCCCGCCGAGGCGAGTTCCGGCAGGGCGTCGGCGTCGTAGGAAAAGACCATGGTCGCGTCTGTGGCCAGGGCGGCGTAGTCGTGGAGAATGAGCCTCGGGCTGTCCACGAACCAGGAGGCCAGGGGCAGGCCGATGTCGGCTAGAAGCCCGGCCAGCCGCCCCTCCCGGTCGAGGCCCAGGTGGTTGACGGTCAGCGCCATGTCCGGGTGGAAATCGGTGATGGCGCCGAGGATCGCGGCCACGGTCCCTTCGTCGCCGGTGTCGCCGGTGCCCGTCGCCACGCGTCGCCAGGTGATGGCGAGGCGCGTCAGCGCCGCTTCGATCTCGCGGTAGAGGAAATAGGGGCGCGAAAGGATGAGCACCCGGGGCGGCCCCCCGGCGAAGCGCGGGCCGCGAAGCCGCGCGCGCAGGGCGTCGTAGCCGCGAAGGGCGGTTACGACCGCGCCGTACCAGGCCGGGTCCAGGCGCGGGTAGGCCGGGTGGGCGATGACGGCCAGGGCGGAAAATCCGGCCTGCCGGGCCGCGTCCGTGACCCTGGCCGCCGCCCGGCGCGGGTCCGCGTCGTCCAGGAAGACGACGGAGGGCCTGTCCGCCAGAGCCTTGCGCACGCCGGTCGCGGCATCGATGGCCTCTTCCTTGTCCAAAACGAAGATCGGCCCGGCATGGTTTGCGGCCACGGCCGCGATGCCGGCTCCGAGCCCCGCGCCGACAAAGACCGGCAGCCCGCCGGCGGCGGCAAGGGCCAGGGCCCGCTCACGCTCGGCTTCGGCCCCGCCCCGGCCGGCCAGATGCCGCGTCTTGCCCGAAACGGTCAGGCGCACGTCGGCAAGCGCCCCGTCCGGGCCGGCGACGGCCTCGGCGGCATAGGCGGGGGCGGCTGGACGGTCCATGGACTCCCTCAGCGGATTTGCAGGATGCGGGTGACGGCCTTGCCGGGGATGCTGACGATGCCCTGGAGCACCCGGTAGACCATCTCGCCGAGCATCTTGCTGCGGTCGATGGTGAGCTTGGGATTGTCGAGGGGGCCGATGATGGTGGCCGGCACCTGCCCGCCGCTGGTCAGGGCGGCCGTGACGCTCAGGTTGATGCTTTCGTCGCGCAAATCAACGTTGCCCTTGCCGGAGACGCGCATGCGCGGGCTTTCGATGAGGAAATCGTCGCTGTGGGCCACGCCGCCCCTGGCCTGCCAGGACGAGGAGAAGACGCTGAAGGGAATGCGCTCGGGCTCGGGCCGCACGCCGGACTTGGAGGCCGGCTCCCGCACCTTGAGCGTGCCCCGGGTGATTTGCAGGCTGGCGTTGCCGGCCAGGTTGTCGCGGAGCTCCATTTCGTTGATCCCGCTGGTGCGGGCGGCCAGGATGAACGTGGCGCTGCCGGAGCCAAGCGTGTCCCCTTCGGCCCAATCCCACAAAAATCGCGCGATCTCGATGCTTTCGAGCTTGAGTTCGACCAGGGTCTTGAGCGCCGTGTCCCTGGCGTCGCCCCGGATGTCGGCGGCGAACCGGCCGCCGTAAAAACGCGGGGAGTCCTGGTGGTAGGTGAACCGCCCCCCCCTGGCGTCGGCGGTGATGGTGGTGGCCCCGAAGGTCACGTTGCCTTTCTTGAACCAGCCGAGCCTGATTTTGGCTTCCAGGGCCAGGCTTCGCAGCACGTCGAGTTCGAGGGGCTTGCGCCGTTCGGCCAGGGGCGGCGGCCCGGACGTGGCCTGCCGGGGGAAATAGGCGTCCCAGTCCAGCCGGTCCACGGTCAGGTCCCACTTGCCGCGACGGGGATTGTACTCGGGCATCGTGCCGCTTCCGGCCATGGTGACGTCGTCCACGACCAGCGACAGCCGCTTGATGTCGAGGCCGTGGCCCGATGCCGTGCCGGATGCCGCGAAGGACCCTTTGGCCAGGCGATCGCCCGGCAGGTCGGCCGGCAGGGCCACGCCCCAGTCGGCCAGGGCCTTGCGCGGGGAGAGGGCCCCCGTCTCCACGGAGAAATTCACGGGCGCGGCCTCGCCGCCCTTGCGCCAGACCTTGACCGTGGCCGGCACCCCGCCGGCGGTAAGGCGCACTTCGCCGGTGGAAAATCCGCCGCCGGCGTCGGGCGTGATCGGCCCGGCCAGGGCGAGCTTGACCGCCTTGCCGGAAACGCCGTGTTTGGCCAGGGCCGAGGCCTCGATTTTGACCGGGGCGGAGAGGCGCACCTTGCCGGCATTGTCCACGGAAAGCGGCCCGGTGGCGGAGAGTTTGATGTCGCTCAATCCGAAACCGGCGGCCTGGCTGACGGCCAGGGAGGCGTCGCAGGCAATCGCGGTGTCCGGGCCGGATGCGCCGTCGCGCCCGGTCAGGGTCAGCTTGGCCTTGGGCACGGCGAGGGTTTGCCGGTTGCTTCCCGTCCCCAGGGCCAGGCGGGCGGCATCGGTTTCGATGCTCGCCGTAAGCCCCGTCAATTTGCCTTTGGTGTTTTTTTGCGCCTCGAATCCGGCCTTGGCCGTAAACGTTCCGGACAGGGCCAGGCTTGTCGGGGAAACGCCGGGCAGGCGCGCCGCGTTGATTCCGGCCACGACGAGGGAGGCGTCGATTTTCCCTGCCGGAGTGGTCTCGACCTTGCCCGAGAGCTTGCCGCCGAAGAGTTCCCCGCCCGTCAGCACGCCGGAAATCTTTCCCGCCGCGACCGTCAGGCCCAGGGCCACGTTTTTGGCTTCGATGCCCCGCGCCGACACGCGCCCGAGCCGCAGCCTGCCTTCGGCCCGCATATCCCCGGCGCCCTCGGCCTCGGAAGAGGCCGCGCCGGAAAGGGCGGCGAAACGGTCCAGATCCAGGGCCTCGGCGGCGAGATCGAAGCCGAGGCTTCCGCCCGCGTCCGTGTTGTAGGTGATCTGGCCGGTGAGCCCCGTGCTGTCGATGGTGGCCGAAATTCCGGTCAGGGCCGCCTTGGCCACGGCCCGGCCCACGCCCGGGGTGATGGTGACGGTGCCCTTGGCGTCCAGGGGGGCGGAAAAGGGCACCAGCCCGGCCAGCCCCACGACCGCCGCCGCCCGGACCGGGTCCGGGGTCTGCAGCATGATGTTGCCGCGCGCGCCTTCGGCATGCAGGCGTCCCAGAAGCCGCAACCGGCTTGGCGGCCCGGCCGGCTGGCCCGCGACAGGGGTCGGGGTCACGGCGGCCCGGGCATCGAGGCCCAGGCTCCCCGGCGTTTCGGGCGACGCGCCGTCCGGCCCGGCGTCGATGCGCACGTCCAGGGCGGCCACGCCGCCGGGAAGGGCGATGGATACGGGATAGAGGCGCAGCAATCCTTCGCCGCCGGTCAGCGTGGCATGGGCGTCGTTCATGGCCAGTCCCGCCATGCGGCAATGGCGCAGGTCGATCCTGGCGTCGAGGACGCCTTTGGCCGGCCAGTAGCCGGGCCAGGGCGCGGGCCAGGACCAGGAAGCCGTGCCCGCCGGCCGGGGCAGGGCGTCGAAATCCACGTCCGTGGCGGCTAGGGTGGCGTCGAGGCGCGGCCCCTGGTCGAAGGTCAGGCCGGCCTTGGCCGTGATGCGTCCCTTTCCGGGCAGCGACAGGGTCGCCTCGCGCAAAGCGATGCCCGAGGCATCGGCCGTGGCGTCGATGGCCAGGGACAGCTTGCCCGGAACATGCTTCTCCGGGGCCGAAAATATGGCCTGGCTGTCGCCGGCGGGCCGCGGCGCGGCGGCATCCGGCGCTGGCGCGGCCACCAGGCTGCCGGGCGGCTCGCCCGAGGTGAGGCCCAGGATCTCACGCCATTTCCCCTGGGCGTCCAGGGTCAGGTTCAAGCGCGTGGCCAGCTTGGCGTCGCCGGGCAGGGCGGACAGCGTCGCCGAGCCGGTCAGGATCGCCTCGGGCAGCCGGGCGTCCAGGTCGGTCACGGCGAGCGTCCCGGTTTCGGGCGCGTAGGTGGCGGTCAGGCGCGAGGCCACGCGCACCGGCGTCGCCCCGCCGGGGACCAGCGGATGGTCCACGGTCAGGATGGTTTCCACCAGGGTTTTGCCCAGGCGCAGCTCTCCGGTCGCGGCGTTGAGGCCGGCCTGGCCCGAGGCGTGGCACTCGAGCTGCCCGCCGGCCATGAAGCCCTTGGCCAGGAAGGAGATCGAGAAATCGAACGGCTGGCTCCGGCCCGTTTTGAGATTGGCCTTGGTCACGGACAGCGTGCGGCCCGTGACGGCGTCGTCGTAGGTGACGGTGGCGTTTTCCAGGCGAACGTCGCGGGGTTCGGGGGCCACTTCCCAGCCCGGGGCCTCGGCGGCGGCGGTCTGCTGCGGGGCGGTCAGGTCGTCCCAGTTGGCCCGGCCGGAAGTGTCGCGCCGCAGGGCCAGGGTCAGGTCGCGCACCCGCACCGAGCCCGGCGAGACCACCCGGCGCAAAAGCGGCAGCACCCGGATGGTCAGCTCCACGCGCCGGGCCGTGAGCATGGGCGCGTCGCCGAATCCGGGGGCGTCGGCCACGGCCACCGGACCCATGGACAGGCCGAACCAGGGCACGAACAGGATGGAAACGTCGCCGGTGATGGTCACCCGCCGGCCCAGGGCGTCGGAAAGGGTCTGCTCGGTGATGGCCTTGAGCCGCGCCGCGCCGATAAGTTCACGCGCCGCGAGCGGCAGGACGAATACGGCCAGGGTGGCGCTTATGGCCGCCAGGGCGATCAGCCGGCGCAAACGCCGCAGACGCATGGCGCGTTTTGGGGAGGAATCGGGTGTGGATGCGGGCATGGACGTGTGGCGTGGGGACATCCTACAGGCTGACGCTGAAGCCCGTGCGTCCCGGCAAGCCGCGCAAGGCTTCCACGATGCAGGTGCGTCCGCCCTTGGTCAGCAGCAGGTAGGCTGCCCGCTTGCCGACATCGTCCACCTGGACGCTCCAGCCCCGGGCCGTCATGTCTTTTTTATAAAACGCGGTGATGGTCGCCGGAGGTTTCCCCGTTTCGAAAGTCACCACCGTGGCCTTGGGAAATCGGAAAATTTTTTTGAATTCCGCGCCCGGGAAAATGCCGGCCTTGCCGTCGAGCACGGCCCGGTAATCGTCCTGGGCCGCGGCCGGGCGGCACACGGCGCAAAAAGCGAGCAACAGGACAAAGGCAAGCGCGGCATGACGCGGCGACACGGGGTCCTCCTTGCGGACGTCTTTTCTTGTGCAACGATACCGGGGCGAAGTCAAAGGCGACCGGGCAAAGCGGGGTTGCCGTTTTCGGAAATCCATGCTTTTTTCCCGAAAAACGTTTACGGAGCGCGCATGCGAAAATTGATGCCGGCAACCCTGCTTTTTCTGGCCGTTGCCCTGGCCGCGTCCACAGGCTGCACCAGGGACACGGGCGGCGGCGAGGCCAGGTACCTGACGCTTTTTTCCAATGTCTGGCAGCGCTGCCACACGCTGGGCCTGTATCAGGCCAAGGTCGAGGCCGTGACCACGCGCCCCGACGGCAATAAGCGCGTGGTCGTCGCCTACGTGTTCGATAACGGCATGGTGCCGGACCAGGGCCGGGCGGCCATGCTCGTCGCGCCGAACGGCCGCCTCGCCAGCGATTGCGTGCTCGACCTCGAGGCCGGCATCTGCCTGTGCGGCGCGCAGAAGGATTGGCACGACGGTCCATAGAGGGGGAAAAGAGCCGGGGGGAAACTTTGTCTTACGAAAAGTTTCCCCCCGGGCCCCCCTTCAAAAGACTTTTAAAATAATACGTAGGGGATGTTGCCGATGTGGCATCCCCAAAGCCAAAAAGTTTAGGAAGGGGAGAGCGCGAGAGGGGAGAACCTTTTTCAAAAGGTTTCCCCTCTCGCATCTCCTGTCCCCTCCCTGGCAATCAGCCAAAGGCAGATCCATGTCCAAAGTTTATCTCCTTGGGGCCGGTCCCGGCGATCCGGGGCTTATCACCGTGCGCGCCAGGGACATTCTCTCTCGCGCCGACGTCGTGGTCTATGATTACTTGGCCAACAAGGCCTTTCTCGATTTCTGCCGTCCGGACGCGACGATCTATTACGTGGGCAAGAAGGGCGGCGACCACACCCTGCCCCAGGACAAGATCAACGACCTGCTCGTGGAGATGGCCAAGGCCGGCAAGATGGTGGCGCGCCTCAAGGGCGGCGATCCGTTCGTGTTCGGGCGCGGCGGCGAGGAGGCCGAGGAGCTGGTGGCCGCCGGCTGTCCCTTCGAGGTCGTGCCCGGCGTGACCTCGGCCGTGGCCGCGCCGGCCTATGCCGGCATCCCCATCACCCACCGCTCGTTTTGCTCGTCGGTGTCGTTCATCACCGGCCACGAGGACCCGACCAAGGCCGAAAGCTCGCTCAATTGGGAGGCGTTCGCCCAATCCGGCTCCACGCTGGTCTTTTTCATGGGCGTCAAAAACCTGCCCCATATCACCGAAAATCTCATGAAGGCCGGCATGCCCGGCGATACCCCGGCGGCACTGGTGCGCTGGGGCACCACCTGCCACCACAAAAGCCTTGTGGCCACCGTCGCCACCATGGCCGAGGAGGCCGCCAGGAAGGGTTTCGCCCCGCCGTCCCTGTTCGTGGTCGGCGGCGTGGTGTCCCTGCGCGACACCCTGGGCTGGTATGAGAAGCGGCCGCTGCTCGGCCAGGGCGTGGTGGTGACGCGCAGCCGGGAACAGGCCAGCGACCTGACCCGGTTGCTCGCCGACGAGGGGGCCTGCTGCTACGAATTCCCGGCCATCGAGATCGCGCCCCTGGAAGACGCCGATCCCGTGCGCCAGGCCATCGGCCGCCTCTTCGACTACGACTGGGTGATTTTCACCTCGGTCAACGGCGTCAAATGCTTTTTCGCCGAGATCGACACCCTGTCCCTCGACGCCCGGGTCTTTGCCGGCATCCGCGTGGCCGCCATCGGCCCGGCCACGGCCCAGGCGCTTGCCGCGCGCGGCATCCGGCCCGATTTCGTGCCCGAGCGCTTCGTGGCCGAATCCGTGGTCGCGGGGCTCCTCGACCAGGGCGTGGTCGGAACCCGGGTGCTCATTCCCCGCGCCCGGGAAGCCCGCGAGGTGCTGCCGGAAAAGCTGGCCGAAGCCGGGGCCTATGTCGACGTCCTGGCCGTCTACGACACCAAGCCCGTGAACCAGGACCCGGCCGAGATCGTCGAGGCCATGCAATCCGGCGCGATCCGCTACGTCACCTTCACCAGCTCCTCCACGGTGAGGAATTTCTTCGCCAAGGTGCCGCCCGAGGTTGTCAAGGCGGCCGACGACGTGAAGCTCGCCTGCATCGGGCCCATCACGGCCAAGACCCTGGGCGAGTTCGGGTTCACGCCGGACATTGTGGCCGAGGCCTACACCGTGCCGGCTCTGGCCAAGGCCGTCATCGACGACGCCGTGGCCGAGGCCGGCGGCGCGTCATGAGCCTGCCCCTGGCCGTGCTCGTTTCCGGTTCGGGTTCGAACCTGCAAGCGATCATCGACCGGATCGAGGCGGGCCGCATCGACGCCCGCATCAAGGTGGTCCTTTCGGACAAGGCCGACGCCCACGGCCTTGTCCGGGCCGCGAAGCACGGCATCCCGACCCGCGTCCTGCCTTTTGGCGAGTACCCCGACCGGGCCGCCTTCGACGCGGCGCTGCTCGCCGCCGTGCGCGAGTCGGGCGCGCGCGCCGTCATCCTGGCCGGATTCATGCGCCTTTTGGGCAAGGGTTTTATCGCCGCCTACCGGGACCGCATCCTCAACATCCACCCGGCCCTGCTCCCGAGCTTCCCGGGCCTTCGCGCCCAGGAGCAGGCCATCGGCTACGGCGTGGCCGTCTCCGGGGCCACCGTGCATTTCGTGGACGAGAAGATGGACAACGGCCCCATCGTCATCCAGGCCGCCGTGCCGGCCCTGCCGGACGACGACGCGAAAAGCCTCGGCGCGCGCATCCTGGCCCTGGAGCACCGCATCTACCCCCAGGCCGTGGCCTGGCTGGCCGCCGGGCGCCTCGCCATCGACGGCCGCAAGACGCGACTGGCTCCGTCAGGTGCGCCCCTGGCACATATGGACAGCCCTTGTTTGGTGAATCCTCCCTTGGAAGAAGGCTTTTAAAGCACCAGGGGGAAACTTTTTGAAAAAAGTTTCCCCCTGGACCCCCTTCAAAAACTTTCAAAAATAATTTTATCGGGTTGTCCTGATTATCAATTTGAAGGGGGGACCGGGGGGCCCTCGGCCCCCCGGCGGAGAGGTCCAGGAGAGGCGGAGCCTCTCCTGGCCGCCGGAGGCACATCATATCTTGATTACACGCGCGCTTATCCTTTCCGCCGGTCTGGGGACGCGGCTGCGGCCGCTGACCGACGTCATGCCCAAGCCCATGGTGCCGCTGGCCGGGAAACCGCTCCTCGAGCATCTGGTGCGGCTGTGCACCCGTTATGGCGTGCGCGACATCGCCATGAACCTGCACTACCTGCCCCATGTGGTGACGGACCATTTTGGCGACGGCGCGGCGTTCGGCGTACGGCTGCTTTATGGCCTGGAGGCCGAACTGCTCGGCACGGCCGGGGCGGTCAACAGCTTCCGGGAATTTTTCAGCGAGCCTTTTTTCGTCATCTACGGCGACGTGCTCTTCGAGGTCGATTTGGCGGCCGTGGCCACGGCCCATGCCCAAAGCGGCGCGACGGCGACCGTCGGGCTCTACCGGGTGGACAACCCCACGCAGTGCGGGCTGGTCGACCGCGACGAAACGGGCCGCATCCTGCGCTTCGTGGAGAAACCGCCGGTCGCTTTTACCGATCTGGCCAATGCCGGTCTGTACGTCATGTCGCCGAAGGTGCTCGATTACATTCCCGAATCCGGCTTCTGCGACTTCGGCCACGATGTCTTTCCGGCCATGCTGGCCGCCGGGGAGCCGCTTTACGGCCATGTCCTGGACGGCTACGTCATGGACATCGGTTCGCCGCAAAAGTACGAGCGGGCCAAGCGCCATCTGGCCGATGCGGGCCCGGGCGATGGTACTGGAGCGGAGACGCGGTCATGAATTTTGCGTGCCTCGCGCGGCAGGCTTTTGATGCCGAGGCCTTTGGCCTGGATTTTTTCCGGGTGACGCGCCTGGATTATGCCCGGCTCGGGCCGGAGCTTGCCAGGCTTCGGGCCATGCCGCGCGTCATGGCCGATGCGCGCATTGCCGCCTCCGACCGGGAGGCCGATCTTTTTTTGCAGCGAAACGGCTTCCGCAAGGTCTGCATCCAGATCCGCTACGGCCGGGATGTGCCCCCGGACGTGGCGACCGATTGCAGCCCCGGGGACACGGCGGAAAACCGCCTGCCGCCCGGGGCCGTTTCCCGGCACGTGGACAATCTGGTCTACGACCGCTTCAACCTGGACGCCGCCGTGCAAAAGGCCGGCCGGGACAGGTTTCAGACGGCCTGGATCGCCAATTCCCTGGCCTCGCCCGTCATCCGCAAGGTCTACGACGGCGAGAGCTTCGTCAGCTTCAAGCTGGAGGGGCGCGAGGCGGTTGTGGACATCGTGTCCGTGCTCGTCCACAGGCGCGGCGTCGGAACGAGGCTCATGGGCCGGGTGCTGGCGGCGGCGGCCAGGGCCGGATGCGCGCGCCTGATCGTCACCACCGAGGCGGAAAACGAGCCGGCCTGCCGCATGTACGAGAAAAACGGGTTCATGCCCGAGGCGCATTTCTCCAGGTTCCACTACGCATCCACCGGGGCGGACGCCCCTGAAACGAGGTTCGCATGATCATTTCCAAGGCTCCGGTACGCTTGAGCTTCGGCGGCGGCGGCACGGACCTGCCCGCCTACTACGAACGCCACGGCGGCGCGGTGCTCTCCGTCACCATCGACAAATTTTTCTACACCGTGCTCGAACCCGTCAAAGACGGGCCGGTGGAGATCGTGTCCTCGGACTACCAGCTCCACCAGCGCTTCCCGGACATGGCCAAGGCCAATCTTTCCGGCGCGCTCAAGATCCCCAAGGCCGTGCTCAAGCGCTACGGCGTGGCAAGCGGCGTGTACATGGCCCTCAAGGGCGACGTGCCCACCGGCTCCGGGCTCGGGCTTTCCGGCGCGGTGACCGTGAGCATCGTCCAGGCCGTGGCCACCTTCACCGGAGAGAGCCACTCCAAGGCCGAACTGGCGGAAATCGCCTCGGACGTGGAAATCGGCATGCTCGGCCGGCCCATCGGCATGCAGGACCAGTACGCGGCGGCCCACGGCGGGCTCAACTACATGACCTTCACCAAGGACGGCGTGACCGTTGCGCCGGTGACGCTGCCGGACGGCGTCCTGGATGCCCTGGAACGCCGGTTGCTGCTGTTTCATACCGGGGCCCAGCGTGATTCGGCCAGCATCCTCAAGGGCCAGAAGAAGTCCATGGAAGTCAGCGACGCCTCGGTCATCGCCACCCTCGGCGTGCTCAAGGAGCAGGCGGCGCGGATGCGCGATCTTCTTTCCGCCGGCGACCTGGACGGTTTCGGCTGCATGCTCGACACGGCCTGGAATTTCAAGAAGAGCCTGGCCAAGAACATCAGCAACCCGGACATCGACGGCTACTACGCGGCCGCGCGCGAGGCCGGGGCGCTCGGCGGCAAGATCACCGGGGCCGGCGGCGGCGGCTTTCTGCTCCTCTACTGTCCCCTCGAGGCCCAGGCGGACGTCGTCGACGCCATGACCGGCATGGGTCTGGAGCGGCTGCCGTTTTGCTTCGAGACCACCGGCGCCCAACTGACCCTGGATCACACCGGGCAGTTCAGCGCCACCATTACCCCGGAAGGCTACCTGCTCGGCATGCGGGCCGTGGTCAGCCGGCTGGACAAGGACAAGATCGGCCGCATCGCGGACATGATCTGGCAGGCCCGGGAAGAAGACCGCCAGATTTTCATCATGGGCAACGGCGGCAGCGCCTCCACCGCCAGCCATTTCTGTTCCGACCTGTCCAAGACCACCCTCGTTCCCGGCAAGAAGGGCTTTCGCGTGGTGCCGCTCACCGACAACATCCCGCTCATGACCGCCTGGGGCAACGACGCCGGGTTCGAGAACATCTTCTACGGCCAGCTTATAAACCTGCTCAACCCCGGCGACGTGGTGGTGGGCATCTCCGGCGGCGGCATGTCGCCCAATATCCTGAAGGCCCTGGACCTGGCCCGGGAACGCGGCGCGCGCACCATCGGCATGTCCGGCTTTTCCGGCGGCAAGCTCAAGGACGCGGTGGAGGAGTGCTTCATCGTGCCGAGCGACAATTACCAGTTCATCGAGGACGTGCACATGATCCTCGTGCACCTCATCGCCTCGGTCCTGCGCGAGCGCATGGCGCGGGAGTAGGGGAGTAGGCGGCAGGGAAGAGGCTGGGGCGCTGCCCCAGGCCCCGCCGGGAGGCCGAGGGCCCCCCGACCCCCCGGATAGGGGAGAGGGCTTGTGCTTGAGGAAATTCGTCTCCGACGGTAAGGAGCGTTGCCAAGCGTCCGCCGGGGCATGACGTCCCGGGGGGCCGCGCTTTGTCCCGCGGTCGGCGGGGCGTAACAAACCCGGGGATACGCCACATGACCGATATGCTGCTGGCCGTTGCCATCGCCCTGGCCGGATTCGCCCTTGAAGTCTGGCCGCGCCTTATAAACCGCTACTTCGGCATCGACACCTGGCGCTTCGCGCTTCTGGCCGACGCCATCCGCCGCCACGGCCGCTATCCGGACAGCGTGCCGGAAAAATACATCGTTCCGGGATCGGTGGACAATCCGCCGTTTCTGCCCTTTGTCTGCTCGCGCTTCACGAAAAAGTGGCTCGACCGCAACCAGGGGCTCATCTCCCCGGCCTTCGACGTGCTGCAAAGCCTCACCGTCTACGGCCTGGGCTATGCCGTCACCGGCGCGCCCATCGGCGGCCATCTGGCCCAGATCTTCTACATGCTGACCCCGGTGGTGCCGCTCGAGGCCAGCAACCTGAGCCTTCGCACCCCGGGCAGCCTCATCTTCCTGTGGGCCATGCTCAGCGTCCAGGCCTACGCCCTGCACCCGAACGTCTGGACCTTCATCCTCGGCGTGGCCGGGGTGACGCTGCTCACCTTCACCCATCGCATGGCCGTGCAGGTGCTCTTTTTCGGGCTCATCGGCTTCACCATCATCGACAACACCGCCCGTTACCTGCTGGTGTTCCTCGTCGGCGTGCTCTTTTCCATCTTCGCCTTCCGGGGGGCCTACCTCAAATACCTGCGCGGCCAGCTGCTCATGATCGCCTTCTGGATGTACAACATCCACAACCGGCTGGCCCACCAGATTCGCGGCAACCCGACCAGGGAGAAAAAGCACACCGACTTTGTGCGCCGCATCGAATACATGATCTGGAAGATTCCGGTCCTGCCGTTTCTGGCCGTCAACCCCTGGGCCATCTACGCCTTCGTCGCGCTGTGCCTGCCCGATTACGGGGCCATGGCCGGGGCTTCGCCCTGGTTTTCCGTGGCCGTCAAATGGTCGGTCATCCTTTTCGTGCTCGGCATTCTCTTCAATACCAAATACATGCGCTTTCTGGGCGAAGGCCAGCGCTACCTCGAATACGCCACTGGCGCGGCCGCCGCTGCCGCCGCGGCCGTGGTGCTCAAGTTCGCCGCCGACCCGGCCGTCTGGGGCATCGTCAAGGCGGCTCCCTGGATCGTTGGCGCGGGCTGCCTGGCCGTGATCCTCTTTTTTCAGATCAAGCTCGTGGTCAATAACCCGGACAAGTCCGTCACCCCGGCCTTGTGGGCCGTGCTCGACCACCTAAACGCCTTTTCCGGCGAAGTGCGCATCGCCTGCCTGCCCCACGGGTTGGCCGATGCGGTGACGTATTTCCTTACAAACGGCAAGGCGTTGCTCTCGGACAATTCCGTCGGCGTCTACGAACTGGTGGACTATTGGCCGCTTCTCAAAAAGCCCCTGCGCGAGATCGCGGACAAGTACGGCCTGACGCACTTTCTGGTCAGCACCAAGTTCGTGACCCTGGAGGAACTGGACATTCCGGGCTTTACGGAGGCGTTTCGCCGCGAGCACTACGTGGTGCTGGTCCGGGAGGAGGCGTAAGGCGGGAGCTTATTGCCTGCGTTGACGCTCCGGAGGCTTTGCAATAAAATTGTAATTTTCAGGGACGACTTGTCCGCCAACACTGTTATTCCCGTCGCCGCGAGCCCGATCATAACCCATGCTCTTTTTTCGCAAACGTCCGGGTGCGCCCGTCCCCCCCGGCTTTGACCTCTGGAACAGGCCCAAGGTCGGCATTATGGTCGAAACCACGATACCGCCCGTTTCCCGGGCCAACCTGCGCATGTATTGGCTGGCCAAGGCGCTCTTGGCCGAGAAAAAGACCATGGTGAACATGGTCTCGCCGAGCAAAGATCTGGCCACGCGGCGCTCTTATTTCGTGGAATGGATCTGGATGAACCAGTTTCCGGGCTGGGCCAAGCATCTCTATTCCAAGTGGCGGCTGCCGGTGCGCATCTGGCATTTTGTCGCTTCCATCATCTCCATGGTCATCCTGGTCGTCTGGTACAAGCGCGAGCATTGCCCGGGCTTCGCCGTTATCCACGCCTGGAACCCCCTGGCCGGGCTGGCCGCCGTCATCGCGGGCTGGCTGATTCGCCGGCCGGTGTTCGTCGACTTCACTGACTTCTATTCCGACATCGCCCGCACGGACATGCCGCTACTAAGCAAGCCTCTCGTCTGGCTGGAAAATTTCGTGCTGCGCCAGGCCCGCCACGTCTTTGTGGTCAGCAATCAGCTCAAGGAACATCTGGTGCGCGCCCAGGGCCTGCCGGCGGCGAAGATCCATGTCGTGCCCGACGGCACCGACTCCGAAACCTTTCGCCCCGACTGCGACACCACCGGCGTGCGCGCCCGCCTCGGCATTCCCGAGGACGCGCCGGTGCTGGTCTTTCACGGCGATATCAAAAACGACGACGGCGTGGACATCCTGATCGAGGCCATGGCCAAGGTCGTGGCCGAACGCCCGGACGCCCGCCTGTTGATCCTCGGCGGCGGCAGCCCTTACTTTGACGCGGTGTGCCGGCCGCTGATCGAGAAGCTGGGCCTTGCGGACAACGTGGTCCTGCCCGGCTGGATTGCCCACAAGGACGTGCCGGCGGTGCTTTGCGCCTGCGACATCGGGGCCATGACCCTTCGCGCCACGCTCAACCACGACCATTACCTGTCCTTCAAGCTCTTCGAGTATTGGGGTTGCGGCAAGCCCGTGGTGGTGACGAAGCTCAAGGCCATCGGCGAGATCGCCCGCGACGGCGAAAACGCGCTCATTGCCCAAAGCGGCGATGTCGACGGCTTTGCCCGGGCCTTTTTGCGCCTGATCGAGGACAAGGACCTGGCCGCCCATCTCGGCCGTGCCGGTCGTGAGCTGGTGGTGCGCGAATACGACTGGCGCGAGATCATGAAAAAGGAAACCGCTGTCTACACCAGCGAATTTCTCGGGCCGCCGTGTCCGCCCAGTCCGTGATCCGCGCTGTCACTGGCTTGTATCGTCCCGCCCGCCGGCCTCTTCGCCGTCCCGGAGGCGTGCGGTGAAGCGGCGTTGGGCCCTGTTGGCCGCCGTGGCCCTGGTGGCGCTTTTCGCCCTGCTGTCCTGGCGGGGCATCCTGCTGGCCCCGGGCCAGGTCTACCAGAACTGGGACAACTCCATCCCCCCGTATCCCCAGGAGATCGAGCGTTACGGCGCCATCTCCAAGCACGCCTGGTATCCCCATTACGACCTTGGCAGTCCCGGGGCGTTTTCGGGCATCACCCGTTGGTTCGACCTGCTCATGCGCGACGGCATAGCGCCCCTTGGCGGGCCGATCATCGCCAAATGGCAGGGGCCGGTCTACGCCGTCATCGGCGGCGGCGGCATCCTTGCCCTGGCCCGGGTGTTGGGGCTCGGCTTCTGGCCCGGGCTGGTCGCGGCGCTGCTTTATGCCTTCAATCCCCGCCAGTATTCCCTGGCGGTCAGCGGCCATATCGAGGAGACCGGGTTCGCCCTGGCCCTTTTGCCCTGGGTGTTGCTGCTCTTGCATCGGGCCTTGGGCCAGCGGTCGCTGCGCCGGTTGTGCGGCTTGTCCCTGGCCGCCGGCCTGCTCGGCGCGCTGGTCTGCTCGGCCTCGCCCTTCGGCATCGTCTTTTACGGTGCCTTCACCGGGCTTTTTACCGTGGCCGCCATGCTGGCCAGACGGTCGCTAAAACCCCTGGCGGTTTTCGTCGTGGCCGGACTGGCCGTGGTCGTGCTCCACATGCAGTGGGTCGTGCCGGCCGCCCATTCCATGCTCCATGGCGTGGATTTCAAACACCACCAGACCGAAAGCGAGATCCGCGACAACTACGAGGGCATCTACCGCCATTTTTCCACCCCGCCGCGCCAGGCCATGATCGGCCATACCGACAACTACGGCATGGGCACGGAATACGCTTATCCGGTCAATTTCAAGGATACTCCGGTCTGGGTGGCGGCGGCCTTCGGTCTGCTCTTTATCGCTTTGGCCGGTCTCGCCTACCGGCCCCGGGACAAGGTTTTCCAGTATTTCGCCGGACTGTGCCTGCTTTCCGGCTTCGTGCTCATGACCGGCCACAAGACCCTGGCCGGGGCGGTTTTTTACGAGCGTTTCCTGCACCGGGTGCCCATGCTTTTTTTTCAGATGGCCCGTCCGGCCCGCTGGCTGCCGCTCTATTACGCCGGGCTGTCGCTTCTGGTCGGCATGGGGCTGGCCGCCATCGGCCGCCGGAGCTTCTGGCGCGGCAATCGGACGGTCGACGGCGCGGCCGGGCTTTTCGCCGCCGCCTGTCTGGCCGTCTACCTCGCGCCCTATTGGAACGGCTCCCTGGCCATTCCCAAAAACGCCACCACCCAGACCATGGCGCTCATGCCCCAGCCGGTTTCCCCGGCCGAAGGGACGCTTTCCCGGGCGCTCAGCGACGATCCGGCCGACTACAGGATCACGGTCTGGCCGACTATCGCCGGTCCCACGGGCGACGTGCCCGCCCCCCCACATGACGCCGTCACCCGCAATTTCGGCATGCTCGGCAAGGACGCCGTCATGGGCCCGACCTTTATCGGCGAGCCCTACAGCCGCTTTCTTCTGACCGTGCTCATGCGCTCTTGGCCCTATACAGACCGTTTTGGTCGACTGCTGGGGCTGGCGGCGGTCAAGCGCGTGATTTTCGACCCGAGCGTACCGTATTTGTCCTACGGCCCCTTTGGCTGGATGCCGACCACCAAGCGCGGCCCGGAGACGTTGTTCGATCCCGGTGACATCCTGGCTCCGTTCGTGGCCGCCCAAGCGGACCTGTCCCCGGACGCGGAGCTTGCCGCGCCGCCCCTTGACGTCCTGCGCAACACGGATTTCCTGCCCCGGCTGCGACTGGCCGGGCGGGGTGTGCTGGCTGCCGGCGGCTTTCCGCTGCTCTTGTCCGAATCCGTGGCGGCCAAACCGGATTTCCCTGGCCGGCTGGCCTTTTTCGGCTCGGACCTGACCCAGGCGGACGTCGCGCGCCTTGACGGTAAGCTGGCCGGAGTGGCTACGCTCGGCCGGTCCTGGCCGGAACTGCTCCTGCCGTATCTGCCGGCCAATGCTTTTGTGCCGGCCTCGGCCGCGCGGCTGGAGGGTAAGTTTGGGAACCTTTCCGGCAAAGTGCTCGACGATCCGCGCCTGGGCGGGGCGGAACTCGACGGCGGCGGCAAGGTGAGCGACGGCCCCGGCCGGCTGGAATTTCCCCTTGTCGGCCACGGCTCCTGGCGCATCTTCGTGCGGGCCGGGGCCGCGCCCTTTGCCGGCCGGGCCGCAATCCGCCTGGACGGCGCGCCGGTCGCCGGCCTCGACGCCGGCATGCTCGGCAAGGGACTCGACTGGATCGACTGCGGCACGGCCGATTTCGAGCCCGGCCCGCCCCATGGCCTGACCATCGACGTCCCCGGTCGGGGCCTCGTCGTTTCCGGCCTGCTGGCCGTGCCCGAGGACGCCTTTGACGCGGCCAGGTCGCGCATGGGAGCGGTGGCTTCGGCCGGGGAAACGCGGCTGGCCGTGGAGGCCGAGGAGGCGACGCGGGAGCCTGCCCTCCCCATGCAGCCGCGCCTTTCCCTGCCCCTTCTGGCCCCGCAGGCCGGCATCGCCATGACGGCCGAAAACGCCCGGTTGGACAAGCGCGATCCCCAGGGCGGCGGCACCGTGGCTGTGGAAGGCGAGGCGCCGGGAACGGTCGCCTTTACCGTTACTTTTCCCACGCCCGTGGCCAATCTCACCCTTGAAGCCTATCCGCGTCTTTTCGGCGACAAGGCCGCGCCGTCCTACGTGCGCGCGACCGTGTCCGTGGACGGTGGACCGTTCAAGCCGCTTTTTGCCGTGGAAGGCAAGCCTGACGGCCGCTGGGAGGATGTCTACTCCCGCCGTGAGGTCCGGGCCATCAAGGGCCCGGCCAGGACCGTGACCGTGCGTTTCGCCATGCGCCAGGCCCAGCTCTCCTCCCAGGCCAATTCGCCCAACCATCCCATGCGGCTGGTGGCCGAAACCCCCATCCCGGGCGGGGCGACGTTGTCTTTTGGCGCGGCGGCCCGGCTGCCGGCGGTCTTCGATTTGGCCGCGCCGGTCCCGGGAACGTATGCGGCCGATCTGCGCCTTGTCGGTCGGGCCGGTGACGCGGTGACCCTGCCGGACGGCTCCAGCCGGACCTTTGCCGCCGACGGTGTGCTGGATGTGGCGGATATTCCCGTGACCACCGACGCCGCCGGCCGGGCGCGTCTGGCCATCGGCGGCCCGGCCGAGGCCGCCTGCGACCGCATCGAGCTGGTCAAGGACAGGCGCGCGCCGCCAAAGGGCAGCGATCCGCCGTACCGGCGCATCAATGCCGGCCGCTACGCCCTGGATGTGCCGGCCGGGGAGGGCGGGTATCTCGTTTTCGCCGAGGCATTTCATCCGGGGTGGCGCCTGCATGTGAACGGCCATGATATCGCGCCCATCCGGGGCCTGGGCTTTGCCAATGCCTACCCGCTGCCGCCGGGCGTGTCCGGACCGGCCGAGCTGGTTTTTCGGGACGAGGCGGTCATGGCCCGGCTCGTGCCCGTGGCCGAGGCGGCCTGGGCGGTTCTTGCGGCGCTCACGGCCGTGTTGCTCGTTCCCTGGCCGCGAAAGTCCCCCCATACGGGACGCGGCCACGATTGAAGCCGGGTCCGATCCCGGCTATGGTTCCCCCGGCCGGCGTTTGCCGGATGGAGTGCTATGGGAAAACGTCCGTCGCGGCTCGCGTCCTGCCTGAAACTGGCCCGGCCGCATCAATACATCAAAAACGCCTTTGTCTTTCTGCCGCTTTTTTTCGGCTGGAAGCTGGCCGGTCCGGACGCCGTGGCGCGGGCGGCTCTGGCGTTTGTCGCCTTTTGTCTCGTGGCCAGCGCCGTTTACGTCATAAACGACCTGAAGGACGTGGAGGAGGACCGGGCCCATCCGGCCAAGCGCAACCGGCCGCTGGCCTCGGGCGCGCTGTCGCCGGCCGAGGGCGCCGGCTTCGGCTGTTGCCTGCTGGTCTCCGGCGCGGCCGTGACCGCCTGGCTCGGCTCCGCCGGGTTCACGTGCATTCTGGCCGTCTACCTCGGCATCAACCTGCTCTACAGCTTCGGGCTCAAGCACAAGGCCCTGGTCGATCTGGCCTGTATCGCCGTGGGCTTCGTGCTGCGGGTTTTTGCCGGCGGCGTGGTCACGGGCATCACCCCCAGCCACTGGATCGTGCTTATGACGTTTCTCCTGGCGCTTTTTCTCGGCTTCGCCAAACGCCGCGACGATCTGCTTTTATCCGCCGCCGGCTGCGAGAAAACGCGCCGCTCCCTTGACGGCTACAATCTGGAATTCGTTTCCGCCGCCATGATCATCATGGCGGCCGTGGTCATCGTCAGCTACATCCTCTACACCGTTTCGCCGGAAGTCATCGCCAAGCACGGATCGGACAAGTTGTATCTGACCGCGATTTTCGTCATCATGGGCGTGCTGCGCTATCTCCAGATCACGCTGGTGGAGTGCAAAAGCGGCTCGCCCACGCTGGTTCTTTTGCGCGACGGCTTCATCCAGGCCTCTCTCGTGTTGTGGATCGCCAGCTGCTACGTCATCCTTTATGTGGAGCACTCCGTTCTTCCATGAAAAAAATCATGCTTTTCTATCCGCCGGGCCGGTTCTACCAGCGCGGCGAGGATCGTTCGCAGGGCAATGTGGAGCAGTCCACGGCCACGTCCATGCGCGCGCCGAACGACCTGGGCTATGCCGCCGCCACACTGAAAAGGGAAGGCTTCGCCGTCTTCCTGCGCGACTACCAGACCGAGCGCCTGCACCCGGACGACCTCTTCGCCGATTTCGAGCGCGAAAATCCGGACGGCGTGTTCGTCAGCATCACCAACTCCACCATTTTCGACGACCTGGGCCTCATCGCCGAGCTGGCGAAGCGCAAGCCGGGCCTGCTGGTCATGCTCAAGGGCGCGATATTTTTCGATCCCGACCATGCCCTGCTCGACCAGCTCGACCTGGCCGACGCCACCTACCTGATCGGCCTGGAATCCGATTTCACCGTGGGGAGACTGGCCAAGGCCCATTTCGAGAACCCGGCGGCCGTCCCGGGTATTCGCGGCCTGCTCTATAAAAAGGACGGCGGCTGGGCCAAGACCGATTTTTCCTCCTGGGAAACCGACCTCGACGACCTGCCCTTTCCCGACCGCAGCCTCATCCGAAACGCCCTGTACGTCCGGCCGGACACCGGCGAGCCCCAAGCCACCATCGCCACCTCGCGAGGTTGCCCCTCGGCGTGCATTTTCTGCATGACGCCCAAGATTTCGGGCAAGAAGCTGCGGCTGCGCTCCCCGGAAAACATCCTGGCCGAGCTTTCGGAGTGCTATTTCACCCACGGCATCCGCGACTTCTTCTTCAAGTCCGATACCTTCACCTTCGATGCCGCCTGGACCAAGGCGGTCTGCCAGGCCATCCTGGACTCGCCGCTTTCCGGCAAGATTCGCTGGGTGGCCAACTCCAAGGTCAAGCCGCTCGAGCGCGACACCCTGGCCATCATGAAAAAGGCCGGCTGCTGGCTGGTGGCCTTCGGCTACGAGTCCGGCAGTCCCGAGACGCTCACGCGCATCCACAAGAATACAACAATCAACGACAATCTCCAGGCCACCAAATGGGCCAAGGAAGTGGGGCTGCGCACCTTCGGCTTTTTCCTCATCGGCCTGCCCTGGGAGGGCCCCGAACATCTGGAAGCCACGCGCAAGCACATCTTCGAGCTCGACAACGACTTCCTGGAACTCCATATCGCCATTCCCTACTATGGCACGCGCTTAAACGAGATCGCCCGCCAGGAAGGGCTCATTCCGGACACGGTGCTCGGCAAGGACTATTTCAACGCTCCCACCGTGGGCACGAAACACTTGTCCATGGAAGAGATCGAGGCCTTCCGCAAGAAGACCCTGCTCGATTTCCACCTGCGCCCGTCCTACATCGGCCGCAAGATCCTCCAGGCCGGCGGCAACCCGAAGATCCTGGCCAACTACGCCCGGTTCGGCCTGCGGCTGCTCAAAAACACCCTCCTGCCGCCCAAACGGCCGAGACGCCTGACGGCCGACGACGCGCCGCCCCATGCCCTTATTCTCGGGGCCAATTCCGACATCGCCACGGCCCTGGCCCGGGAACTGGCCCGGGAGGACAAGGCGACGCTGACCCTGGCTTCGCGCGACGTCGAGCGCCTGGAGCGCACGGCCGAGGCCATCGCCTGCGACTGCGACGCGCGGGTGGGCGTGTGTCCTTTCGACGCCCTGGATACCGCCGGACACAAGGCTTTTTACGAATCCCTGGACCCGGCCCCGGATATCGTGGTCGTGGCCTTTGGCCTGCTTGGCGACCAGAAGGCCGGGCAGCGCGATTTCGAGGCGGCCCGGGCCGTTATCGACACCAACCTGACCGGCGCGCTCTCCATTCTCGAGATCGCGGCCGCCGCCATGGAACGGCAAGGCCACGGCACTATCGTCGCCCTGTCGTCCCCGGCCGGCGATCGGGGCCGCAAGAGCAACTATCTCTACGGCGCGGCCAAGGCCGGGCTCACCGTGGCCCTGTCCGGCCTGCGCCACCGGCTGGCCAAGACCGGCGTGCACGTCGTCACCGCCCTGCCCGGCTGGACCAAAACGCGCATGACCGCCGCCGCGCCCACGCCCAAGTGGCTGACCGCGACGCCGCAGCGTGTGGCGGCCGATATCCGCCGGGCCATCCACGCCGGCCGCGCCGTGGTCTACACCCCCTGGTACTGGCGGCCCATCATGGCGCTCGTGCGGGCGCTTCCCGAAAAACTCTTCGTCAAAACGAACCTCTAGATGAAAATCCTCTATCTCAACCACAATCCCGAGTGCTACGGCACCTATTTCCGGTGCTACCATCTGGCCCGGCATTTGGCCGAACGCGGCCACGACGTGACGCTGCTGTGCGCCTCGCGCGAGCCCACGCTCTCCGTGCGCGACCGCAAGGAAGGATCGCTCATCATCCGCATCCTGCCGCGCGTCAACATCGCCACCTACCACACCGGGCATACCCTGCGCATGTTTTTAAACGCCAAGGAATGCCTCACTGCTGACATGGATATCCTCCATGCCTTCGCCTTCCCGCTGCATCCCATCAGCTTCCCCACGTTTTTGACCTCCATCGCCCGGCCCAAGGTGAAAATCGTCCTGGACCACGACGACATGTGGAAGGGCGGCTTCACCCTGCACCATCCCGCGCCCGTGCGCGCGCTCTATGACTTCACCGAGGACAGGCTTCCGGCCGTGGCCGACATGGCCACCGCCGCCAGCGAAATCCTCATGCGAAAATTCCGCGACGCCGGCCTGCCCGAGGAAAAAATCCACTACATCCCCAACTGCCCGACCCTGGCCGCCGACATGCCAGAGAAGGCGGAGGCGCGGGCAAGCCTGGGGCTTTCCCCGGACGACAAGATCGTCCTGTCCATGGGGCATACCTATACCGAATCGCTTTTCGCGCTCCTCGACGCCTACGCCGAGGCCAGAAAAACCATCCCGAACCTCAAGCTTCTTTTTCTCGGCAAGCTCCATATTTCCGACGAGTTCAAGACCCGCATGCGCGCCTACGAGGAGCGTTTCGCCCCGGACATCGTCACCATCGGCGAGAAGCCGCCGGCGGAAGTGCCGGCCTATCTCGCCGCTTCCGACGCGCTGCTTTTGCCCATGGACGACGACCCCATCGAGAAAGCCCGCTTTCCCATCCGCTTCGGGGATTACCTCGCCTCGGGCGTGCCGGTCGTGTCCAACGCCGTCGGGGAGATCAAACGCATCATGGAATCGCGCGACTGCGGCTACACCGCCCCGGTCGACGATGCCGCCGCCTTTGGCCGGGCCGTCGTCACCGCCCTGACCGACGCCACGGAGCGGGATCGCAAACGCGAAAACGCGCGCCGGCTCATCGCCGAGGAGCTCAACTGGCCCGCCGTGGCCGCGCGCCTGGAAGCGATCTACGAACAGACCTTGGCCGGGTAGCGGGGNGGGGGGGCGGGGAGGAGAAGGCTGGGGCTCCGCCCCAGGCCCCGGCAGGGACGCTGTCCCTGCACCCGCCCCCCGGACCCCCCGTCCGGTCTGCTTTGGCTGGGCGTGCGAAGAAGTAAGCGCTGGAAAAAGGATTGGGCGAGGACGGGATGTCGCGGTTTAACCACAAGGACGGCCGAAGCATCGCCATCGGTGATGCGGCAATCTACTGCGAGGAGCGGGGAAACGCGTCGGGCGCGCCGATAGTCTTTCTGCACGGCGGCTTGGGCGGCATCGAGGATTTCAATGCCCTTGTCCCTACGTTGGGCAAGACGTACCGGTGCATCGGCATCGATAGCCGGGGGCAAGGCAAATCCACTCTCGGTTCCGAAGCGCTGACCTATGCGCGCCTCCAGCGGGATGTGGAACATATTTGCGGGGTGTTGCGGATCGACGCCCCGATGTTCATCGGGCACAGCGACGGGGGCATCGTGGCCCTGCGCATCGCCGCGGCCGGAGCGGTCAGGCCGTCGAAGGTCGTGACTCTGGGCGCGCATTGGACGCTTGGCCCCGACGATCCGACGCGCGGCATCTATGCCGGCGTCACCCCCGAAGGCTGGCTCGGGATGTTCCCGGAGGGCGTGGCCGCCTACCGGGGGCTCAATCCCGCCCCCGATTTCGAAAAGCTGGTCCCGGCCGTTCGCGGCATGTGGCTGGATGCGGGTGGGGAGGGCTATCCGGGAGAAAGCATCCGGGATATCGACTGCCCGGTGCTCGTCGTCAGAGGGGACGACGATATGCTCGTTTCGCGTGCCCATGCCGTCGAACTGGCGGATCGGGTCCCCGGGGCGAAGTTGATGAATATCCCCTTTGCCGGGCATTGCGCCCATCAGGAACAGCCGGAGATTGTCCTTTGGGCGTTGCGGATTTTCATGGACTAGTTTTTTCAGGCAGGGAGCCAACCCCTTGCCCCTTTGAAAGTTTTTGAAAGGGGTCCGGGGGAAACTTTTTTCAAAAAGTTTCCCCCGGCCGCCGGAGGCATACACAGACCATGCGCATATTCGTGCCGGCCATGGGCCGGGTCAATACCAGCAACCGGGACGGCAGCGAGGTCCGGTTTGCCGAGATCGCCAAGCGGTGGCTGGCCGCCGGGGTGGAGCTGCTGTTGCTGCTGCCCAGGCGGGAGATCGGGGTTTTGGAGTCCCAGGGGGTCCGGGCCTCGTGGCAGGTGCACTGGGAGCCGTTTTCGGACGAGTCGGACGGACTGTGGAACGTCCTGCGCACCTATCTGTGGCGTATTCTGACCTGCCCGTTCGCGCGGTATCCCAGGGGCGTGGACGCGGTGTACGCGCCGTCGGACTTCCTGTTCGACCTGTTGCCGGCGCTTTTGTGCCGCTGGCGCAATCCCGGGGCGAAGCTCGTGGTCTGCGTGTTTCTCATCGCGCCCAATCCTTTCAAGGGCTACGAGAACGTCTTTGGCGGCAAGAAGCGGCTGCCCACGGTGCGCGGCGTGCTCTATTACGTCACCCAGTGGCTGTCGGTGGCCATGGCGCGAAGGGCCGGCGCGACGCTGCTCGTGCTCAATTCCCTGGACAAGGATTCACTTCTCGCCATGGGCGCCAGCCCGGAAAAGGTGCATGTGGTGACCATGGGCGTGGACAGGGCGTTTTTCGACAGTGTGGAGCCTGCGGAGGAAACGCCGGTCTATGACGGCATTTTTCTGGGGCGGCTGCATCCGCAAAAAGGGCTGTTCGATCTGGTGCGCATCTGGCGGCTCGTGTGCGACGCCCGGCCGGGAAGCAGGCTTGGGGTCATCGGCGGCGGCAGCGACTGGTGGTTCACCAAGCTGACCCAGGAGATCAAGGACGCGGGGCTTTCGGGCAACGTGGACCTGCTCGGGTTCCGCCAGGGCGCGGAAAAGGTGCGGCTCCTTAAAGCCGCCGGCTGTTTTCTCATGCCGAGCCATTACGAGAGCTTCGGCCAGGTGGCGGTGGAGGCCATGGCCAGCGGGCTTCCGGTGGTGGCCTATGATCTGCCGATTTACCGCGAGATTTTCCCCACCGGCATGGTCAAAACGCCCCTTGAGGATACCCGGGCGTTCGCAGACGCGGTGCTTTGCGTGTTAAACGAGCCCGGTTGCCGGGAGGCGGCCGTTTCGGCCGCCCGCGAGCGTGGCGCCGCCTTCGAGTGGTCGGCCATTGCCGCCCGGGAAACGGAACTCGTCAAGAACGCCTGAGCGGATACGACCGACACCATAACCGTCAACGCGGAGCCGGCCTGCCATGGGTGAGTTCCTCAAGCTCTTTGGCCTCTTTTTCCGGGTGGGATCGACCAATTTCGGCGGCCCGGCCATTATTCCCTATCTGCGGGCCGAGGTCTTAAAACGCGGCATCATCGACGCGCGGCGCTACGGCCGGGGCGTGGCCCTGACGGAGATATTGCCCGGCTCCACCATTCTCCAGCTCTCCGGGTTCATCGGCCAGGAGTACAAGGGCGTCAGCGGGGCCGTGGTGGCTTTCGCCGGCATGGCCATGCCGAGCTTTCTGATGATGCTCGGGCTCACCTGGTTGTACGTGGCCTATCACAGCCTGGAAATCGTCAAGGCGGTGCTGGCCTGCATGGACGCGGTGATCATCGTGGTCATCCTCCAGGCGGCGCGGATGTCGTTTGCGGCGACCATCAAGAACTGGCGCGCGGCGGCCCTGGCCGCCATTGGGTTTGCGCTCTTCATGTTCAAGATTTCCTCGCTGATCGTGCTTGGCGGCTGCGCCGTGCTGGCGCTTTTTGTGCTGCCCGAGCCCAAGGCGCTTGATGCCGGCGAGGATGTGGAAAAGTTCCCCACCCATCTGATCGTGAAGATCGTCGTGCTGTGCCTGGTGATGGCGGGCGTGACCGTGGGTGCCTTTTTGTGGGAGCCCCGCATGGGGCAGCTGGCCGTGTACATGGTCAAGGCGTCGCTGCTGGCTTTTGGCGGCGGGTTCGCCACCATCCCGATTTTCCTGGAAGACATCGTCCATACCAGCCACTGGCTGACCGAGACGCAGCTCATGGCCGGCATCATGCTCGGCCAGGTGACGCCCGGGCCGGTGGTCATCACGGCCACGTTCATCGGCTATTTGCTGCACGGGCTTTTGGGCGCGTGTCTGGCCACGCTGTGCATTCTCGGGCCGTCGTTCATCCTGGTCGTGGCCATCGGGCCGGTTTTCGGCTCCGTGGGCGGCAATCCCTGGGTGCGCAAGGGCGTGACCGGCGTGCTGGCGGGGTTTATCGGCATGCTGGGCAGTGTAGCCATTTTTCTGGGCCGGGAAGTGCACTGGAACTGGCCGACCGGGGTGACGCTGGGGCTCGCGGCGCTGCTGATGCTCTGGAAAAAGCCGTCCGTGATCTGGCTCATCCTCATGGGCGTGGCCATCGCTGTGGGGGATTTCTATTTGCTGCGGTAGAAGTGTTTTTTAAGAGTGAACTGGGGGGAAACTTTTCTGAAGAAAAGTTTCCCCCCAGGCCCCCTTTCAAAAGACTTTTAACGGTTACAAATGGTTGCCGAAAATACCATTGTAATTGTTGAAAGTTTTTGGGAGGGGAGAGCGCGAGAGGGGGACCCTTTTTTCCAAAAAGGGTCCCCCTCTCGCATCCTCTACTCATCCCTTAACACCTGCAGCACCTCCACATTGGCCGCGCTCCAGGCCGGGTAGGCCCCGGCGACGAGTCCCAGGGCCGCCGAGCCGAAGAGCGATGAGCCGATGAGCCAGGCGTTGTAGACGTTGGGGAATTGGCCGAGCCGGTAGATGATCGCCAGAAGGAGCAGCGCCGCCGCCGTGCCCGCCGTGCCGCCGACAGCCGACATGGCCCCGGATTCGATGAGGAATTGGCGGATGATGTCCCGCCGTCGTGCCCCCACGGCCCGTCGGATGCCGATTTCCAGGCGTCTGGCCCGCACGAGCAGGATCATGATGGACAGGATGCCGAGCCCGCCGATGGCGAAGGACAGCGACGAGCTGATGTAGCCGAGGGTCTGGACCAGATCCAGGGCCTGCTGCTTGAGCCGCATGGTGTCGCGGGCGGTGAGCACCCGGAAATCGTCGGCTTGGCCCTTTTCCGGCTTGATGCCGTGGCGGCGGCGCAGGATGTGCTGCGCCGTGGCCTTGGCCGCCTCGAAATCGGTGCCGTCGGCCAGCTGCATGTATACGCCGTGGATGTAGTTTTTGTTGGACATGCGGCGCATGTAGGTGGAAAGGGGCACGAAAATCTGTTCGTCCTGGTTGGTGCCGGAAACGTCCGCGCCTTTTTCCTCCATCACCCCGACCACCCGTACCCGGGCCCGGTAAATATGGACCTCCCGGCCCACGGCCGCCTCGGGCGAGCCGAAAAGGCGCGTGGCGATGGTCTGCCCGAGGGCGCAGACCATCGCCTTGTCGTCCTCGTCCTGCTGGTCGAAGAAATGGCCGTACTGCGCATGGTTGCCGCGAATGTTCGGGTAGGCCGGCCAGGTGGCCACGATCTGGCACATGGTCTTTTTGTCCCCGGCCCGGATGGGCGAGGTGAAGGCGAGGTAGGGCACGCCGCCGACGACCGAGGGCAGGCCGCGCAGGAGCGCCATGGCGTCGGGCAGCTTCAGCTTGGTATTGCCGGCGTCGGCCCGGACGTCCCCGCGTCGGAAGCGGACGTTGCCGCTCATGGCCATAAGCAGGTTGGGGCCGAGCTTTTCGGTTTCCTGCACGGCCTTGCGCTCCATGGCCAGGGAAATATGGAGCACGCCGGTTAAGGCCAGCGCGCCCAGAAAGACCCCCAGCATGGCCAGGATGGTGCGCATCTTGTGGGTGGTCAGCGACTTGAGCGCGATGCGCAGGCTGAGAAACACGTATGGCCTCAGGAACGCTTGCCCGACCGGGGGGCGTCTTCGGAATAGGGCTCCGTGGCCCAGGGAAAGATGCTTCGGGCGCGCTCCACGGCGTAGGCTTCCACCTCGCTGTGCCAGGCGCGGAACATGCGGACAATCTCATGGCCGAGCGGGGTGAGACGGAAGCCTTTTTTGGGCCCCGTGCGCTCGACCAGCGGATCGCCGATGACCGTTTCGGTCTGCTTCATGCGGCCCCAGGCCGCCCGGTAGGACATGCCCATGGCCGCGGCCGCCTTGTTGAGCGAACCCAGTTCCTCCACCAGTTCCAACAGCTGGATACGCCCCAGGCCAAGCAGCATGCCGTCTCTGGTTTCCAGCCACAGGTGCAGCCGCTGCACGGCCTCGATGTTGTGCATCACGCCTCCCTTCCCCGCCAAATGCCCATGAGCGCTGGCGAGATGCACCTTAGCCCTAGGCAGGCGTGACTGCCAAGGGGGAGTTGACCACGGGGCGGCGGTCCCGTATCGCCAGACGCCTGCGCGCGCGCAAGCGAGGGTTCCATGACAAGACCAAGCGGGTTTGCGGACACAGGCACCGGATTTCGGGAAATCTGGGCCCTGGCCTGGCCGCAAATCCTTATGATGTTTCTTAATTTTCTGATCGGGATCGCCGACGTCTACGTCGGCGGCCGCATCGGTCGCGAGGCCCAGGCCGCCATTGGCCTGCTCACCCAGGCCATGTTCTTTTTCCAGGTGGTGGCCATGGCCGTGGCCAACGGCGCCGTGGCCGCGGTCAGCCAGTCCGAGGGGGCGGGCAAGGGCCGGCGGGCCAACCGCTATGTCTGGCTGTGCCTGGTTTTGGGCGTGGTCGCTTCGCTCGCCATTCTGGGCATCGGCCTGGCCGGGCGGTCGCTTTTTTTGTCCCTGCTCCAGGTGCCGGCCCCCATGCTGCCCACGGCCCGCTATTTCCTGACGGTTTTTTTGTGGCTTTTGCCCATCCAGTCCTTTTTCAACATCGCCAACGCGCTTTTTCGGGCCAAAAAGCTGGTCATGGTGCCGCTTTACGCCTGGGGGCTGGCGGCCGTGCTCAACGCCGTCGGCGATTTCGGGCTGGGGCTCGGCTATTGGGGCCTGCCGAATCTCGGCTATGCCGGCGTGGCCTGGACGACGTTCATTTCGGTCACGGCCGGGATGCTGTTCAATTTCGCGGCGCTGTTGCGGGTGGGCATGCTTCGGGCTTCCGAGTTTCCGACCTGCCGCTGGGTCCGCCAGGGCATCGGCTACCTGCTCAAGGTGGCTTGGCCGTCGGGGCTGATGCAGATCGTGTGGCAGACGGGCTATCTGGTGCTTTTCGCCATCACCGGCTCGTTGCCCACGGGCAGCGTCGACGCCCTGGCCGGCATGGCGGCCGGGGCCCGGGTGGAATCGCTGCTTTTTTTGCCGCCCATGGCGTTTAACTTCACGGCCTCCATCCTGGTCGGAAACCTGCTTGGGGCCGGGCGTCCCGATCTGGCCAAGCGGGTGGGGTATCGCATCGTCATCACGGGAGTTTTGGCGGTGACGCTCATGGGCCTCGCCTTGTGGCCGTTTCTGCCGGACGCGGCGGCCATCCTGTCGCCCGATGCCCAGGTGCGCCTCCAGGCGGTTTCCTACCTGCGTTACAACGTGGCGGCCATTCCCTTTACGGTCAGCGGTCTTATTCTCATCGGGGCCATGACCGGGGCCGGCGCGACGCTTTTGACGCTTTTCGTGACCGGGTCCTCGATATGGCTCGTGCGGTTGCCGTTGGCCGTGTTCTTGGGGCATAGACTCCTTGGCCGTGCCGAGGGCGTGTGGATGTCCATGTTTGCTTCCCAGGCCGTGCAGGCGTTGGCCTGTCTCTACGTGTACCAGTTCGTGAACTGGGCGCGTTTCGGTATGGGCGGCGGCAAACCAAGGAAGTGAGATGCGAGAGGGTTTCGAGGAAATATCATTGGACCGCCGGGAAGAATACCTGGACCGTCTGGCCCGTTGTCCCGAAAAGGTGTCGGACTACAGTTTCGGCAACCTGTGGGGCTGGGCCGAGGAGTATGGTCTTTCCTGGCGTTTCGGCGAAAGCCACGTGTGGATATTGCAGACCAAGCCCCGCGAGATGTTCTGGGCCCCTGTGGGCCCGTGGACGGACGTGGACTGGAGCGAATGTCCCTGCCTGTCCCAGGGGCTCGATTTCATCCGTGTGCCGGAGCGGCTGTGCGCCATTTTGCACGAGGCCATGCCCGAGCGCGTGACCACCCAGGAGGCGCGCGACCATTACGACTACGTCTACAACGTGTCCGATCTTGTCGAGCTCAAGGGCAACAAGTTCCACAAGAAAAAGAATCTGCTCAACCAGTTCCTGCGCACCTACGACTATGAATACAAGCCGCTTACCCCGGACTGCGTGGAAGAGACGCTGGAAATGCAACGCCAGTGGTTTTCCTGGCGCGACCCCGAGGAGTCGGGCGCGCTTCTGGCCGAGAACCAGGCCATCGTCCGCGTGCTGCAACACTGGGACCGCATCCCCGGCCTCATGGGCGGGGCGGTGCGCGTGGACGGCGAGATGATCGCCTACACCGTGGCCGAGGCGCTTACCCCGGACATGCTCGTCATCCATTTCGAAAAGGGCAAGCCGGGCTTCAAGGGCGTGTATCAGGCCATAAGCCAGATGTTCCTGGCCGAGGCCGGCGCCGGCTACGCCTTGGTCGACCGGGAACAGGATCTCGGCGACGAAGGCTTGCGCAAGGCGAAACTTTCATACAATCCTTCGTTGTTTTTGAAGAAATGTACGGTGTCCGTGGCGCCCAAGGCCTGACGTCCTCCGCGTGCGACCGGTTCTGACGCGTCGTCGGTTCCGGAACGAAGCGTTCCCCCATGCCTGTGCCGTGGCCGTCCCGCCGGGCGGCCCGGCTTGCTTTTTTAAAAAAAGACAGCAAGGATAAGGGTTGTCGCCGTATTGGCGGCAGGAAGCAAAATGCGGCGGAAAGATGGAGCGGCAGCTTAAAGTTCTTGTGGTCGACGATTCCAAGGTCATGCGGGGCATCATCCGCAAGATGCTGTGCATGAAAGGCGACGCCGAGGTGCTGGAAGCCGCCGGCGGGCGGCAGGCCCTGGACGTCCTGGCCAAAAGTCCTGTGGACTGCATCATATCCGACTGGAACATGCCGGGCATGAAGGGCATCGACCTGCTGCGCCGGGTGCGGGGCGACGGCGTCCTGGCCGAGACGCCCTTCGTCATGGTCACGGCCGAATCCCTCGCCTCCAACCTGGCCGAAGCCGACGAGGCCAGGGTCAGCTCCTACCTGACCAAGCCGTTCACCGCCGAGGAATTGTGGCGCACGCTGCGCGGCGTGCTGCCCGGTGCCGCGCCGAAGTAATATTCGAGGGAAGAGAGAAAGTGCGAGAGGGGAACCCTTTTTGAAAAAAGGGTTCCCCTCTCGCGCTCTCCCCTCCCCAAAACTTTTACAAGGGGGCTGGGGAAGATGTTTTTGGGGGCAGGGAAGCGCTTGATGCGAGGCGACTGTCGGGGAGCTGACAGCGGGGAGCGGGGGATGGTGTAGTCTCCGGGCGGTTCGGGGATGGAAAGGATGTTTGTCGCTAAGCCGCGTGTCCCCGTTGTTTTTGCAACCTCGTCCCGGGCGTTTCGCCCAAAGCCTTCTTCATGTCACAGCGTTTTTCCCCGTCGTTTTGGTCCCGTATTCCCCAGTGGTTCTTTTTCCTGGCCAGCCTGTACGTGGGCTGGCGCTTCATCCTTTTTTGCCGCTACGCCGTGGGGGCCGGCCCCGAAGCGGCTCGTCCGGCCGGGGTGGAAGGTTTTTTGCCCATAAGCGCGCTTCTGGGCGCGCGCCATGCCCTGGCGACCGGAACCTGGGACCCGGTGCACCCGGCCGGGCTGACCATCTTTCTGGCCGCCCTGGCCATGGCCTTTTTCTTTCGCAAGGCTTTTTGCGGCCACGTCTGCCCGGTGGGCTTCGTCATCGTCCGGCTCGGGCGGCTGGGCCAACGGCTGGGGCTGGCCCGGTCCGTGCCGCGACGGATCGAGGCGGCGCTTCGCACGCCCAAGTACCTGCTGTTGGCCTTTTTCCTCTTCACCAGCTTTTTCGGCATGGACGCCGCCTCCATCGAACAGTTCGTGCGTTCGTCCTACAACCTCACGGCCGACGCCCGGATGCTGCTCTTTTTCCTGCATCCCGGCATGATCGCCCTGGTCGTCCTGGGCTGCCTGTTCGTGCTGGGCATCGTCTTTCGCGGCTCGTTTTGCCGCTGGCTGTGCCCGTACGGGGCGCTGCTCGGACTTTTGGCCAAAATCGGCCCCACGTCCCTGGTCCGCGATCCCGGGCGTTGCACGGGCTGCGGCCGTTGCCGCGCGGTCTGCCCCATGGATCTGCCCATAACGGCCGGGCCGCGCCCCATGGAGTGCAGCGGCTGCGCCTCGTGTGTGACCGCCTGCCCCCAAAAGGCCTCGGCGGCGCGCTTCGGCTTCCTGGGGCGGCCCGCGCCGTGGTGGCTCACGGCCGTTGGGGCTTGCGGCGTATTCGCCCTGGCCTATGCGGCGGCCCACATGGCCGGCGTGTGGCGCACGCAACTGCCCGGGGGCATGGTGGCGAAGCTTTATGCCATGGCTCTCGGCGGCTGACGGTCGGCTCCCGGAAAATATACCCTCCCTTGCTCTATGACGTTTAAGGATATATAGGTTGTGTAGACCTATTTTCGTCGACAACCAAGCGAGGGACGCCATGAGCAAGCTCATCAAGGAAGCGCAGGAAGGCGGACGGTTGCACATCGATTCGCCGCTGATGGGGGAGTCGCTGGTCAGCCGCAAGCTGCTGTCCGGCCAGAACCGGGGTGAGGTGTTTCGGATGCACCCCGACGTCAACGTGCTGAAAATTGGCGGCCAGTCCATCATGGACCGGGGGGCCAAAGCCCTGCTGCCGATCCTGGACGTGCTGCTGACGGCCAAGGAAAAGCACAAGATGATCCTCATGACCGGGGGCGGCACCCGGGCGCGGCACATCTACAATATCGGGCTGGAGCTCGGCATGCCCACGGGCGTGCTCTCCAAGCTCGGGGACAAGGTCGCCTCCCAGAACGCCGAGATCCTGTCCGTGCTGCTGTCCAAGTACGGCGGTGTGCGCATCGGCCACGGCGATCACCTGGAACAGCTGACCATGTTCTGCCAGCTCGGCTATCTGCCCATCACCCCGGGCATTCCGCCCTACGGGTTTTTCGAGCACCCGGCCGAGGAGGGAATGATCCCGCCGCACCGCACGGACTGCGGGGCGTTTCTTTTGGCGGAAAACATCGGCGCGAAATCCTTGCTCTATCTCAAGGACGAAAAGGGCCTCTACAGCGGCGACCCCAAGAAGGCCAAGGACGGAGAGAAGCTCGAATACTACGGCCGGCTGACCGTGGACGAGCTGATCGCCCTGGATCTCGACGACCTGATCGTCGAGCGCCCGGTGCTGCGCTTCCTCAAGCACGCCAAGTGCATCAAGCGGTTCCAGATTATCGACGCCCTGCGCCACCCCGAGCATATCCTGGCGGCCCTCGACGGCGAGCAGGTCGGTACGGTGATCTACAAGGAAGACTAGGTTGGCGGGTTTTTCGCCTGGCCACAACGCGGCCGCGGGTTCCGGGACGGCGGAGCGTCCCGAAACCCGCGGCGTATGAGGCGGTTCAGTTGTTGCGTGTGTGAGGGGAAGGGCGGACTAGACGTGCTTATGGCCGCCGGCGCCTGTCGCGTCCGTGGGCAGATAGATGATCTCGGCCCCCACCGCCTGGGCGATGGCTTCGAGTTCGCGCTGCCGGATGTGTTCGGCAAAGAACTTGAGGTCGCCCGTGGCGGCCACAACGCGGTAGCGGGGCCTCTTTTCGCCCTGTTCGACCTTACGACGCTGCCGTGCGAAGATCTTGGACATGGGTCACCTCCATGGATCGTTGGATGTGGTGTGCTGTTGATACGGACATATGTACTTGAAGCATCTATGTCAAGAGAGGATTCCCGATGTCGGAAAAAATAGGGCCGAACAAACCCGACCGCTATGTGCAGCCGTCGATCCTGATGGCCCTTCTCGATGGAAAGTCCTATGGTTACGAGCTGCTACAGCATATCGGCGAGTACGGCTTCCTGAAAGGGGACGCCGCGCCGGGCATGATTTATCGGCATCTGCGCCAGATGGAGGACGAGGGGCTTGTGGCCTCCCAATGGGACGCCACGGGGTCCGGGCCGGCCAAACGCGTGTATGCCGTGACCCCGGAAGGTCGTGAGGTGCTGGAAGCGTGGGTGGGGTATATGGAGCGGCAGGCCAGGGCGCTTTTGGCCTTTGTCGGGCGCTACAACGAGAAAAGCGGGTCCTGATCGGATGCGGAGGCCAGTGGAAGACACTCCCTGGGAAGCGTCCTCCACTGGCATATCATTGACGTTTGCTTCTAAGCCGTCGTTTTGCTTCGCTTGGTCAGGGCCGTGGCCCAGCGGCCGTGGCCGTCAGCGCGCACCTGGAGCACGGGCCGTCCGGCCCACAACGACGGGCGCAGCCAGCCGCCCGTCACGACGACATCGGCGGGCTGGGGAACGAGCGGGTCGCGGTCCACGGAAACGACCTGGATGCCGAGGTCCGTCAAGGCGGCCACGCCGACCGGGTCGGGCAGGTCGCGCATGGGCCCAAGTTCGATGAACCGGCCGCACCAGCCGTGGCGCGTCAACCCCACGGCCGCGGCCGCGCCGATGATGCCGTCGCAGGTGCCGCCGACGCCGGCCAGGAGCACGCCGCTCGCGGCGGCCATGGCCCGGGCCTGGCCGACCTTGGCGGCGTTGCATGACAGAGCGAAATCCACCAGCCCCTGGTCGACCTGGCCCCGGCTGGCCAGGCACACCCCGGGATCGCTGCCTTCCGGCGCTTCCCGGGCCAGGAAGTCCGCGGCGGCGTCGAAAAGCGGCCGGGCCAGATCCGGCGCGTCCGCTTCCAGTACGGCGCAGGCGGAGCTGTTGTTGCTGGTAAAGGGAATTTCGGGCAATCGCGGCAACTGGTGGCGCAACACGGCCAGCAGTTTGTAGCCGGACCCGAGTCCGCCGCAGAAATCGCGGATGGTGCGGCCCGTGCCCTTGGGCGAATCCTTGGTGTCGGTGTCGTCGAATCCAAGATAGAAAAGGCGGGCGGGATCGGCGCGGTGCATGCGGGGCTCCTTTCCGGCCGTGCCCCCGTCTTTGTCTCCCGGTAAGGAGAGGGGATGCCGTCGGCCGTGGTCCGGGCTGTCGCGGCCCGGCTGCGGGAACCTAGCATCGGGTGGTTGGCCCGACAATCAGAACTGTTAATAATAACTTGTATTATTCATGACATAATCGGGCGTTATCGACGCGCCTTGCCGCCCAGGGGTTCCCGGGCCTTGCCGCCCAGGGTCTCCTGGCCGGTGATGTGATTCATGGACGAGCCGCCCTGGTAGATGATGCCGGTGGTGGTGTCCATGACGTATTCCAATTCGCCGTTGGCGATGTACTGGTAGCGGCCCACGGAACGCGTGCCGGCGTAGATGTACAAGAAGGCCGCGACGCCGGCGACGACGGCGAGCTTGAACAGCACGTCCACGAAATCCTTCACGCCTTGCGCCATGATCTGTCCTCCCGGGGGGAACACGGAACTGGGGGGAACCCTTTCTGTAGAAAGGGTTCCCCCCAGTTCCCCTTCCCAAAGACTTTCAATAGTGATGAGGTGTTACTATCGAAGTCGTTGTAAGGGTAAAAAGTTGAGGAAGGGGAGAGCGCGAGAGGGGAGAACTCTTTTCAAAGGGTTTCCCCTCTCGCATCCTCTTGCCCTCTCTTATACATCCGCCTCTTCGCGTGTGAGGCCGTATTTGCGGATACGGTAGCCGATCTGGCGCAGGGTGAGGCCGAGTTCGCGGGCGGCGCGGGACTGGACCCAGCCGTGTCGCGTCAGGGCGTTTAGGACCTGCTGGCGCTCCATGTCGCGCAGTTCGGCCGCGTCCTCGGGCAGCACTGGCGGCCGGTCGCCTTCGGCCAGCATTTCGGGCGGGATGTCGGCGATGTCGATGCGGTCTTCGGGCGCGGTCACGGCCAGACGGGCCACGAGTTCTTCCATTTCCCGGATGTTGCCGGGCCAGTCGTAGGCTTCCAGGGCTTTGAGGGCCTTGGGCGTCAGCGTCAGGCGGCGTCCGCCCCGGGAGGTCTCCCGGGCCAGCAGGTCGTCGAGCAGGGCGGGGATGTCTTCCCGGCGTTCCCGCAGGCTCGGCACGACGATGACTTCCGGGGACAGGGCGGCGGCCAGTTCCTGGTTCAGGCCGCCAGGGGGAGCAGCGAAAAAAAGGCGCGTGTCCACGCGACGCTCGCGGGCCCCGCCCAGGCGGGCCATGCGCCCGGCCGCGCAAAAGCGGGCGAGCCGTTCGCACACGTCCGGCGGCAGGCGGTGGGCATCCCGGATCAGCAGCGTGCCGCCGTCGGCTTCCTCGAGGAAGCCGGGACCGGACGCGGCGGGCTTGACGGCGGGACCGAGCGGTCTGGCGCAGCCGAAGAGGCGTTCCATGAGCTTGTCCGACCCGGCGGCGCTTACGACCGCAAAAGGATGCACGGCCCGGGGGGAAAGCTCGTGAATGAGGCGGGCCAGGACGCCGCGTCCCGAGCCGGGCTCGCCGCGAAGGACAATGGGGGCCTTGGACACGGCGGCCCGGGCCACCGCGCCGTGCAAAGCCTCCAGGAGCTGGCTCGTGCCGCTCGAAAACACATGCTGGTGGCGCAACGACACCTTGGAACGCAAAAAGGCCACTTCCCGGGCCATGTCCAGGGTGCGGCCGGCGGCCATGGCGGCCATGTCGGCCATGCGGCCGAGGATGCCGGCGAGAAGCGTCAACAGGCGCAGGTCGTCGCCAAGCGGGGCGTCCCGGCCAAGCAGCCCGTCGGTGAAAACCCATCCCTGGGGCCCGTCTTCCTCCCGCCCGGCTGCGACCGGGATGGGCGCGGCCAGCATGGCCGCCTCCTCGCGCGTCGCGGCCACCTTGCCGTCGGCTTCGGCCACGACCGGCGCGGCCCCGGCGCGAAGGACCCGGGCCGTGCGGGCTCCCGGCCCCCGTTCCAAGGCGGCGGTCAGCACCATGCCCACATCGGGCACGCCGAGCCTGGCCCGGATGGTCGGCCGGCCTTCGGCATCGGCCAGCACCACGGCGGCATGGCGCAGCCCCGGCAGATCGGTCAGGGCGTCGAGAAAACGCGAAAGCAGCACGTCCAAGCCGCGTCCGGTATCCGAAGCCAGTCCGCAACTGGCCACGGCACGGCGCAGCACGTCGAAACCTACGGCGTCCATGGCGATAATCCCCTTTCCAGGCCGCGCGCGATTCATGCAGCCGGTTTTCGGATAATCTCAGCTTTTGGCCGCTTGCGTCAATGCCTTGGGGCTTCGGGGGACTTGTGGCTCGTGTGGCGGGCGGCCGCGGCGGCATAGGCCTGGGCCGGGGGCGGACCGGGACGGAAGCCGGCGGCGGCGATGACCGTCTCGGCGCGCTGCCCCACGGCGGCTTCGATGCGGGCGAGCACGCGCAAAGCGTGTTCGCGGCGGCGGCTGATGGCGGCCTGGGCGGCGGCATCGCCGGCAAAAAGGTCGAACTTTTGCCGGAACCGTCCGGCGACCGGCACCAGCCAGCGGCCGAAGACGAACTTGTCGGCGATGTAGACGACTTCGCGCTCGGTGACGGGCGCGTCCGGCGGCAGGTCGATGTCGCGGTGGGCGGCGACGATGGCGGCGGCGGCGTCGAAGCCGAGGGAGGCGAGCAGCCTGCCGCCGGCGGCTTCGTGATGCGGCCGCCCCTTGGCCACGTCGTGGAGCAGGGCCGAGGCCTTGATGAGGGGAATGTCGAGGTTCGCCCCGGCGGCATTGAGCGCCCGGCCGAGGGCTTCGGCCACGGCGGCCACGCCCCGGGCGTGGGCCAGGCCTTGGGGCGGGACCTTCTCGATAGCGAGAAGCGCTTCGGCCTCGGCCGGAGTGGGGATGTCCCGGCGTTCGGCCAGGGAACGCAGCATGGCGTAATCCTCGGGGGTGTCCATGTCGGCCAGGATGTTGGCGTCGGGAACCGCGATTTCCTCGAAGGCGAAGGGCGCCAGGGCCTGTCGCAGGCCGCCGTTGCCGACATGGGCCATGACCGAGGGGATGACGCTTGCGTCCAGGCAGGGCGGATGGCCGCGTTCGCCGGAAAAAACCGGATAGAGGACCGGCGGGGCGTCGGCCTCGCCAAGGCGCGCCACCAGCCGGGCGACGGTGGCCGGCCGGAAAAGGGGGATGTCCACCGGAGTCAGGCAGATGCGGCGGCAGGTTTGCGGCACGGCGGCAAGGGCCGTTTTGACGGTGGAAAACATGCCGGTTTCGTATTCCGGATTGTATGCGCTGCGTATGCCGATGCGTGTCGCCTCGGCCGTGACCTCCACGCCCCGGTGGCCGGTGGCCACCACGATATTCGTGATGCCCGCCCGGCGGAAGGTGTCGGCCAGAAGCGCCAGGGCGCTTTGGCCGTCCAAGGTCAGCAGGGGCTTGAACCCCGCGCCCATGCGCGAGGAGAGCCCTCCGGCCAGGATGCAGGCGCAGGCGTCGGGAAAGGTGGTGTCGGTGCTCATGGCCTTCTGGCGGCGCGGCAGGCGATCAGTTCGGCCACGATGCTCACCGCGATTTCCTCGGGGGTTTCGGCCTCGATGGGAAGGCCGATGGGGCTTTTGACCCGGGCGATGTCGTCGCGGGTGAATCCGGCGGCAAGGAGCCGGTCGTAGATGGCGTCGCGCTTGGAGCTCGAGCCGATCATGCCGATGTAGCCGGCCGGCGTGCCAAGCGCCTCGGCCAGCGCGTCGTAGTCGTGGGCGTGGCCGCGCGTGACGATGACGATGGAATCGTTTTCGCTGACGCGTCGTCCGGTGAGCCAGCCCTTGGCCGGGTCGATCACGGCGGTCTCGGCGGCAAAGGGAAAACGCTCGGGCGCGGCGAATTCCGGCCGATCGTCCAGCACCGTCACCCGGAAGCCCACCATGGCCGCGATCTGCCCCGTGGGCCGGCTGACGTGCCCGCCGCCGCAGATGACAAGCGGACTTTGGGCCAGGGCCGGCTCCAGGAAAAAGCGCCGGCCGTCGGCTTCCATGACCACCGGGGCCAGGATGTCGCGGGCCCTCTCGCGGGCGGCCTGCAAAACCGCCGGGCCGGGATCGCTGCCCACGATGTCGCCCTCCGGGAGCAGCAGGCAGCGGCCCGCGTCGCCGCCGGAAGCGGGCTCCAGGGGCGTGACCACGAGGCCGCGTTCGCTTTTGGCCAAGGTATCGGCCAGGGCGGCGAAAAGGCGCTTGGTGGCCGCGTCCGGGGCCAGGCGTTCGAGAAAAACGCGCATCTTGCCGCCGCAGATGAGGTCCGCGCCTTTCGACGCCTGGCCGGTCATGTCGAAATCCATGAGCCGGGAGACGCCCGAGGCGAGCACCTCGGCCCCGGCGGCCATGACCTGTCCTTCGGCCAGCCCGCCGCCCACGGTGCCGGCGATCTTGTCGTCGGGAAAGATGAGCATCTTGGAGCCGGCGGTGCGCGGGGTGGAGCCAACGCTTGTGACGATGGTGGCCGCGACCACGGAGCGGCCTTCGGCCAGGGTGGTATTGATGATGTCGATGAGTTCGTTCATGGGCGGTTGGCCGCTCCCTTGGCCGGATTGGTCAGTTGCGGGCCGTTTGGCCCGTGGACGATGCGCCCGAGGATGGGCCCCAGGCGACGCAGTTTGCTGCCGCAGGGGCAGGGGCCGGGAAGCATGGCGGCGGCGTCGCCGGTGCGGTAGCGCACGAAGGGCATGCCGCGCGTCGTCAGCGTGGTGAAGACCACCTCGCCCACTTCCCCCTCGGGCAGGGGCTCTCCGGTGGTCATGTGGACCACCTCGAAATAGATGTCGGTTTCGCGCAGATGGTAGCCGTCAAACGCCTCGCACTCGACGCCGCCGCCGTAGCCCATCTCGGTCGCGCCGTAGTGGTCGAAGACCGTGGCCCCGAAGCGTTCGGCCAAAAGCGCCTTCCAGCCGTCCGGCAACGCCTCGGCCGAAAGCAGGATGGTGCGCAGGCAGTCCTTTGCCGCGGCGCGGACGTCCGGGTCGTCGATGGCCCGGCGGATCTGGGACGGCGCGGCCACAAGCGACTGCGGGCGCAGCCGGCGCAGGTCGGCGGCAAGCGCGGCCGGATCGCCCGTGGGGTCGCCGAGGACCCCTTGCGCGCCCAGTCGCGGCAATATCTGGCACAGCAGGTCGCCGATGCTGTCCGGACGCACCCCGGGCATGAGGATGAGCACCGTATCCCCGGGTTCGACCAGGGTCCGGATGCCGATGTGGAAGAAGCGGCGGATGTCCTCGATGTCCCCGGCCGTGAAGGCCACGCGCTTGGGCGCGCCGGTGGTGCCGGAGGTGGAAAGCGTGACCATGCGGGCCACGTCGTCCTGGGACACGGCCAGAAACCGGGCATGGGCCTCGGTCAGATCGGAGGGCAGGGTGAAGGGCAGGGTCTCGAATTCCGCCAGCGTCCGGGGGAAATCCGGCGGCAGATTGCCCAGCCGTTCCCGGTAGAAGGGGGCGGCGGCGGCATGGCGCACGGCCCGGGAAAGTGCGGCCAGCCGCCAGGCGTCGAGGGCCCGCGGCGTCGGAGGGAGGTCCGGCCGGCCGAGCCCGGCGGCGACAAGTCCGTCAACAGGGCTTAAACGCATCCGTCATGCCCCCGGTAGAGCGTGCGGCCGTCGGTCGCCGTCAGGTTGTAGAGGCAAAAGGGAATGAGCCGGTTGTCGGTCGTGGCCACGTGGATGCAGCAGCCGCGCGTGCGTTCGAGGTCGAGGGTCCAGGCGTCCTGAAAGGCCATGGCCGAGACGGTGAAGCGCCTAGCCGTGGCGGCATCGGCCAGGAAGCGGTCGAAATCGTCCATGGGGCCGTCTTTTTTCGGGGCGTCGGTCGGCGCGGCCCATTGGCGGGCCACGAAATTCCGGGAGCGGCGCGCGCCTTCGTCGGCGGCGATGGGGGGCGGCGGGGAGCAGCAGGATTGGCCAGACGTCGGGGCCGGCCGTAGCCCGCCATCTCCCTCGAGGAAATAGGGCTGGGAAAAGGAGCACAGCGAATGCTCGCAGCCCGGCGGATGGAAGTGCTCGGCCCGGATCATGCCGTCCGTTTGATCTTCCAGGCCGCGCATGAGGTCCGGCAGGGTGACGCGCGCAGCCGGGCCGGCGGCCCAGGGATAGCGGCCAAAGGAGCTGACGGGCTGGAAATGGACGCCGCGCACGCCCGGGGCCATGGACCGGGCCAGGCGCACGATGTCGCCGAGCTGGCCGTCGTTTACGCCCGGGGCCACGGTCGGGACCAGAACCACGCCGATGTTCGCCCCCACGCAGGCCTCGATGGCCGCCAGTTTCGTTTCGTAAAGCGGTCCCCCGCGAAGCACCCGGCAGGCGTCGTCGTTGCCGTCGAACTGGAGAAAAACCGAAACGAGGCCGGCATCGGCCAGACGTCCGGCCAGTCCCGGATCGGCGGCCAGGGCCAGACCGTTGGTGTTGAGCTGCACAAAGGAAAAGCCGGCCTTGCGGCAGGCCGCCACCACCTCGGGCAGGTCGTTGCGCACCGTGGGTTCGCCGCCGGAAAGCTGGACGTTGACCGGCCCGGTGGCCTCGAAGATGCGGGCGAAGCGTTCGGAAAGGGCCGGGACCTCGGGATCGGGCGGCGGCGTATTGCCGGCGCTGGCGAAGCAGACCGGGCAGGAAAGGTTGCACCGGGCGGTGATCTCGAAAAGCGCCGTGCAGGTGTGCTGGCCGTGCTCCGGGCACAGGCCGCAGTCATGCGGGCAGCCCAGGCGCGATTCGGTGAGGATCGGCGGTGGGTTGCCCGGGACCTTGGGCCGGTTCCAGCCGACCATGGCCGGCGGGCCATGCCAGAACCGGGTGCGGAATTCGCCGTGCTCGGGACAGGTCTTGACCACGTAGCCGTCCGCGCCGTCGACCTCGCGCCGGGCGGGCACCCGGCGCAGGCAGACCGGGCACAGGCTCATGGTGGGATACGAACCGGAAGACGCGGCCACTTTTTTACTCCCTGGGTTCGGACGGATCGATGCCGGCTTCCGACAGGATGGTGATAATCTGGTCCCAGGCCTCGGACATGAGCCCGCCGCAACGGCTGGCGTCGGGCTTGCCTTCGCTCAGAATGGCCTGGCAGGTGATGTCGCCGTACATGTCGGTGGCCTTTTCGCGGAACCAGTCCACGAATTCGGTGATGAGGAGTTCAGCTTTTTCATGGGGCAGCTCCTCCTCGCGTCCCCGGCCGGCATACAGGCCGAGAGTCAGGCAGCCGCCGGTCAGGATGCCGCAGGTCAGTCCCGATTCCATGCCGTGGCAGATGCCGGCGGCGGCCCGCACCAGGGGCCAGTTCTCCACCCCCTGGGCGCGCAGGGCCAAAAGCACGAGAATCTGGCTGCAACAATAGTTCTTGGCGGCCAGGGGCATGATCTCCATAAGCGTGGGGTTCATAACGACTCCTTGGCGGCGATGCACAGGCAGTAGCCGAACCTGGGGCGTGGCCCCGAGGCGCCGGCACAGGCCGGATCACGGCCGGTCAGCATGGAAACGACGCTTGCCGCCGAGCCCAAGGCGAAGGTCAGGCGGCAGGCCAGCTCGGTCAGCAGTTTGGTGTGGTCCTCGAAGAGGCGCAGGGCGAATCCGGCCGCGCCGAACATGACGGCCAGGGCCTCGCGCGTGACGGCTCCGGCGGCGCAACCCGCGCCGGCCTCGCCAAGGGGATTGCCCTGGCGCAGGTAGAGGTCGGTGGCGACGAGCAGCCCGCCCGGGCGCAGCACCCGGGCGATCTCGGCCAGACAGCCCGGGCCGTCGCCCGAAGCCGAGAGCACGCATTCGCACAGCGCGCCGTCCAGGCTTTTCTCCCGGAAGGGCAGGTGTTGTCCCAGTCCCTGAACCACGGGGGCGATGCGGCCGGCTTGATGCGTGAAAAGGAAGGAGGCGTCGAGGCCGTAAGCGGTCAGCTTCGCCTCGGCAAGAAGGGTCAGGCTCGCGCCGGGGCCGCAGCCGACATCCAGCACCCTGGCCCCCGGGGAAAACCGGCAGGCCGCAAGGGCCCGTTTCGTCAGGGCCAGTCCGCCGGGGCGCAGCGTCCCGCCGGCGACTTCGCGGAAATCCTCTCGCTCATAGGGCGCGACGCAGCCCGGCACTACTTGTCCTCCAGCAACTGCTCCACTTCCAGCATCTTGCCCACGGCCACATACTCCGGGAGCAACGCCATCTTGCATTTGGGACAGGTGAGCAACGTGATGTTGAAGCCGCCCTCAAGGTAGGTGACGTCGGTCTCCTTGGGCTCCAAGGGACCGCCGCATCCGGCGCACGTCCAGTCGCCGGACTGCGGCATGTAAACAAGCGATTCTGCCATGGCGTGTCTAGCGCCTCCGGCGGCCAGGAGGGGCGTTGCCCCTCCTGGACCACCCCACCGGGGGGCCGAGGGCCCCCCGGACCCCCCATACGGTGTTAATGGGTTGGAGCTACAAATTTCCTTTAAAAGTTTTTGATGGGGGTCCAGGGGGAAACTTTTTTCAAAAAGTTTCCCCCTGGCCGCCGGAGGCGTCCCTCTCTTCTACTTGCCGACATTATCCACGTTCATGCGGTGGCTGTAGGCGGTGAAGACCCGGGCGGTATCGCCTTCCATCACGTATTCCACCCAGTAGGTGACGCGGTGCGGCGTGAAGCTGGCCAGGAAATGGCCGGTTTCCCGGTCGAGGAATTTGCGGCCGGTGGTTTCGGCATGGGCCAGGGTCCGTTTCACGTCGTCGTCGAGGATATGGCGGGCCTCCATGCGGGCGCGCACCTCGGGGCTGACCACGAAGTCCGGTCCGATCGGGGCCTTGGCGTCGACGGTTTCGTTCCAGACCGTGGTCAGCATATGGCGGCGCAGGCGGGCCCGGGTCTCGTGGCGCATGGAAAAACCGGGATCGGGCCGCGCGGCCGGGTCGCCGGCGTCCTGGCCGGGAAAGAGGACGTCGAGGAGGTGGTAGGCCCGTTTGCCCACGTGGGACAGCCGGTCGCGGCACATGGCGCAGGTGGCGAGGAAGTCCTTGTCCGAGGCGGCGGCCCGGCGCTCGGTGATGGCCTTGGCCAGTTGCGGATGGGCATTGCCGGCCAGTCCGCCGAAACCGCAGCATTCGGTATAGCGTCCCGAAAGGGGCAATTCCTCGAAGGTCACGCCGCGTTTGGCGAGCAGGGCGCGCACGGCCCGCTGGAGCGGCTCGTTATGGCGCGAGGTGCAGGAATCGTGGACGGCCACCGGCGCGGCCGGGGAAAATCCGGCCGTTTCGGGCAGTCCGGTCTCGCTTTCCATGACCTGCCACAGCGAGACGGCCGGGATCTCGGGCGCGGCCTGTTGGAAAACGCTCAGGCAGGAGGAGCAGGCGGTGATCAGGCGAGGCTTGCCGAGCTTTTCCCACTGGGCCTTGAAGGCGACCACGACTTCCTCGAACAGCGGATCCCGTCCGGCCCAAAGCGCCGGAGCGCCGCAGCAGCCAAGCGCCAGTCCCACGCCGCCGGAGAGCTTTTGCCGCAAGAAGGCATAGGCTTCGGGGATGCGGCCGTCGGGTTCGCCGGCCAGCTGGCAGCCCGGGAAAAACAGGTGGGCGCAGGCGTCCTGGCCGGGCTCCGTGCGGACGAGGGCGCAGTCCGGGCCGTTGGAGAAGGCCATGTCCTCCAGGGCGAACTCGTGGGCCGAGGGCGGCATTTTGCCGCGTTTGACCATGTCCCGGCGCGAATGGAGGCACAGTTCGGCCATGGAGAAATCCTCGGGACAGACCTCGGTGCACAGCCCGCACAGGGTGCAGGAGTCGATCATGCGGTTGAGGTAGTGGTTGCCGAGGACAATGGAAAGGTTGTTGTAGATCTGTCGGGCGTAGAGTTTGGGGTAGCCCTTGTAGTGCTTGAGGTATTCGCAGACCTTGACGCATTCCATGCAGTCGCACTGCATGCAGCGAGCGGCCTCCGTCTTGGCGTCTTCCGGGGCGAAGCCGGCGACCGGATCGGCCGGTTCGACGCGGGCCACGGCGGGCACACCCTTGAGGTTGGTGTAGGTCCGGGTGGTGGTGACGCCTTCTTTTTCCCGGCTGGTGGTCAGGCTGGCGCCGGAGATGAAGCGGTCGATGGACATGGCCGCCCGGCGGCCGTCGGTGACCAGGGAAATGATGGACCGGGAGCCGTCGGGGCGCGGCCAACCGCCGCAAAAGACGTTCGGCCGGGGCCCCTGCAGGGTGACGACATCGGCGTCGGCCCGGGAGATGCCGCACAGGTCGCGGCCGGCGCATTCGACATAGACGGCGTCGCATTCGGCGGCGAGGGCCTCGAGGCGCGCGGCGTCCAACGTCTGGCCGGTCTTGACGGCGACGCCCATGCGGCCGAGCATGTCCAGGGCCTCGGCCAGGACGTCGGACGGCAGCATGTCGGGGGAAATTTCGTTGAGTTTGCCGCCGGCTTTGTCCGCGGCGGCGTAAACGGTGACGCGGAAGCCCTTTTTGGCCAGGTCCCAGGCCAGGGTCAGGGAGCTGAGGTCGCCGCCGAGCGCGGCCACGGTCTTGCCCTTGGAGGGCATGCACATGGGCTTGGCCCCGGCCGATGTGGCCAGGACGCAGGCCCGCTCCAGAGCGCCTACGGTCAGGGCTCCGCCAAGCGTCGCGCGCAGACAGGCGTTCTCGCACGGGTGGTCGCACAGACGGGCGAGCACCCCGGGCAGCGGCATGGTCCGATCAAGGATCTTGCGTGCGCCCGAGAGATCGCCGGCCGCCATTTTGGCCATAAATCCCCGCACATCCACGCTGATGGGACAGGCGGCCTGGCAAGTCGGCTGTTCTTCCTGAATGCACCGGTACTCGGTGTCTCGCAGTTCCTGTTGATTCATGGGGCCTTCCGGTGGGAAACGACGGGACGGACGCATTGCGCCCGCCCCGTCGTTCGTTTTGAGCGGAGTGTAAAACCCCGAAGGTTACTTGCCAAGCTCCTTGATGGCGGCCAGGACCTTTTCGGGGTAGGCCGGAAGGTGACGGACGAAGGCGCCGCCGGTGGCATTGGCGATGGCGTTGATGATGGCCGGGTGCGGTCCGCACAGCGGCACTTCGCCGACGCCGGAACCGCCGAACGGACCGTGCTCACGCGGCGAGTCGACGTAGATCAGCTCCATGACGTCCGGGATGTCCTTGATGTAGGGCACGCCGGCTCCGGCCAGGGAGGAGTGCTTCTTGATGTCCTCGAAGTCCTCGGTCAGCGCCAGGCCGACGCCCTGGGCCAAGCCGCCCCAGTTCTGGCCGTCGACGGTCTGACGGTTGGTCAGGGTGCCGATGTCTTCCACCAGGGTCATCTTGTCGACCTGGGTCTTGCCGGTGGTGGTGTCCACGGTCACTTCGGCCATGAACAGGCCGTACATGTAGTTGGCGAACGGGTTGCCCTGGCCGGTGTCCGGATCGCAATCGTTGGCCGGCTGGGTCCAGGTGCCGTTGTACTTGGTCTTGAGGCCGTCCTTGACCATCTCGTCGTAGGTGCGGAAGGTGCCGTCGGGCTTGCGCATGGCCTCGACGAGCTGCTTGCAGCCGTTGATGATGGCGTTGCCGACGAGCACGTTGGAGCGGGAACCGCCGGCCGGGCCGGAGTTCGGGCACTTGCTCGTGTCGTTCAGGACGATCTTCAGCTTGGAGGCCGGGATGCCGAGGGGCCTGAGAGCTTCATGGGCGAAGCACAGGGTGCCGAGGTCGGAACCCTGGCCATGGTCCTGCCAGGTGTTGAAGATGGTGATGGTGCCGTCGGCGTTGAGCTCGACATCGGCACCGGCGCTGTCCGGGCCGTCCAGGCCGGCGCCGTAGATGCCGAAGGCCACGCCGACGCCCTTTTTCAGGGTGTCAGAGGAATGCCGCTTCGCGTTGGCCAGGGCCTCCTTGTACTTCGGACGGAGGATGTCGATCATCTCCGGGTACATGAAGGAATCGGGCACCTGACCGGTCGGGGTGGTGTCGCCGGGGCGGTAGCAGTTGACGTAGCGCAGTTCCAGCGGATCCCAGCCGCCCTTGAGGGCCAGCTCGTCCAGCAGAACCTCGGAGGGGAACATGATTTCCGGCGAACCGTAGCCGCGGAAGGCCGAACCCCAACCGTGGTTGGTGCACACGCAGTGACCAACGGCGCGCATGTTCGGGATGCCGTAGCCGGCCATGAAGTACTGGGCGCCGCGCAGGGTCAGCAGGTCGCCGAACTCGGAGTAGGGACCGTGGTCGACGATCCACTCGTGCTGGGTGCCCTTGATCTTGCCGGTCTTCTTGTCGGCGGCAACCTTGCCGGTGGTCCAGAACGGGGAGCGCTTGCCGGTGTAGTACTGCTGCTGGGCGTAGTTGTAGTGCAGGTGGCAGGGACGGCCGGTGGCCATGGTGGCGGCGCCGACGAGGGCTTCCATGGTCGGGCTGAACTTGTAGCCGAAGGTGCCGCCGGTGGGCAGCTGGATGAGCGCGATCTTGTCCGGCTCGACGCCAAGGCCGGGGGCGATCATGTACAGGTGCAGGTACAGGCCGATGGACTTGGAGTAAATGCGCAGAATGCCGTCCTCGTCGTACATGGCGAAGCCGACGTCGGGCTCGATGGGCAGGTGCGGCTGGCGCTGGGTGTAGTAGCTGCCCTCGGCAACCACGCAGTCCGCGCTGTTGAAGAAGGGCTCGGGATCGTCGCCCTTGACCAGGCCCTGCTTGTAGTAGGTGTTCGGGGTGCCGGGGTGGATCTCGATGGCGTCCTCGGCCATGGCGGCGGGGGCATTCATGTAGGCCGGCAGGACTTCCAGATCGACCTTGACCAGCTCGGCGGCCTCGCGGGCGATCTTTTCGGAGGTGGCGGCGACCAGGGCGATGGCGTCGCCGTACTGGAAGACCTTCTCGTCGCACAGGATGGGACGATCCCAACCGTCACCCTTGTTGGTGGGGAAGGTGATCAGGCCGGTGATGCGGTTCTTGCCCTTGATGTCCTTGGCGGTGATGACGCTGTGGACGCCTTCGACCTTCAAGGCCTCGGAAACGTCGATGCCCTTGATGTTGGCGTGGGACACGCGGGCTTCGACGATGGCCAGGTGCAGGGTGTCGGCGGGCAGCTGGAGCTTCTGGTCGTCGCCGAAGGCCCACTGGCCGGTGACCTTGGCCACGCCGGAGGGACGCGGGGCGCGGGAGTTGAAGATGTTGCCGTCAGCCGGGAAGTTGTGGTTGATGTCGAGGGTCATCTCGCCGCGCAGCACCTTGGCGGCGTCCATGACGGAGTCGACCAGCGGGATGTAGCCGGTGCAGCGGCACACGTTCTTGTGCTTCTGGAACCAATCGCGCACTTCCTCGCGGGTGGGCTTGGGATTCTGGTCCAGCAGGCCCTTGGCGGACATGATGAAACCGGGCGAGCAGAAACCGCACTGGGCGGCGCCGTTGGCCACCCAGGCAACCTGCAGGGGGTGCAGGTTCTGGGGGGTGCCCAGGCCTTCAATGGTGGTGATGTTGGCGTAGTCCTCGATGCGGCGGGCTTTGGTGATGCAGGCGCGCACGACCTTGCCGTCGAGGATGACGGAGCAGGCGCCGCACTGACCCTTGGCGCAACCGACCTTGGTGCCGACCAGATGCATTTGCTCGCGCAGCACTTCGGACAGGAAGGCATCGGGATCGACAATGAGCTTGTGCTCAATGCCGTTCACGACCCAGATCTTTTCCATTTTTTTGGCAATTTCCATGCGTTTCTCCGTGCTCGGGTTAGAGGATTACCGTTTCCGCCAATACGCACGCCGTCTGCGGGAGCGCGTGCCGCACAGGCCGAATGCCGCGCTTGCGCGTGTTGTGCCGGAAGGGACGGCTTGGGCCGCTTTTTCCGTCAACTCTTGCCGAACCCGCAAAGGGGATAGCGGCATTCGGGGCACATGGCGCACAGGCCCCCATGGCCAAATTCCACGATATCGGCCTTGGTCAGCTTTTCGCCGGCCACCAGCCGCGGTACCGCCAGATCGAAAATGCTGGCCTTGTGGTACATGACGCACCCGGGCAACCCCACCACGGGCACGTCGCCGATGTAGGCCAGCATGAACATCGCTCCGGGAAAGGTGGGCGAGCCGTAGGTGACGACTTGGCCGCCGGCGGCCCGGATCGACGACGGGGACAGGTCGTCGGGGTCGACGGACATGCCGCCCGTGACCGCGATCATCTCCGCGCCGTCGGCCAGGAGCTGGCGGATGGCGCGCACGGTCATGTCCCTGTCGTCGGGCACGATGACCTGCCGGATGACCGAGCAGCCGAGGTCGTCGAACTTGCGGCGCAAAACCGGTCCGAACTTGTCCTTGATGCGGCCGTGGTAGACCTCGCCGCCGGTGGTGACCACGCCCACGCGAAGGGGCCTAAACGGCCGCACCATGACCAGCGGGCCGGTCTCGGCCGTGACCTTCTCCACCGCGTCGAGCTTCTCGGCGGCCACGACCAGCGGCACCACCCGGGTGCCGGCCAGCATCTGCCCCTCGGAAACCACGGCATCGCCGTGCATGGTGGCGATGGTCACCTCGTCGATGGAATTGCACCGCCTAAGCGCGTCCACGTTGATCTTGAGCAGCCCCCGCCGGTCGGCCAGCAGGTTGATGCGGCCCTCGCAGGGTTGGGTGAAGGTGATGCCCTCGCCGGCGATGGCCCGGGCGATGCGGCCGGCCGCGTCGTCCTCGTGGACCAGCCCCTCGGCCAGATCCCAGACGTAAATGTGTTCCTTGCCCAGGCGCAAAAGGACCGGGATGTCCTCGGGGGCGATGATGTGGCCTTTGCGGAAGGCCGGGCCCTTGCCTTCACCGGGCACGATGCGGGTGATGTCGTGGCAAAGGACCATGCCCTGGGCCATTTCGACGGGAATGCTGCGCATGAATTGTTCTCCCGGGTCAGACGCGGCCGATTCGGGCGGTGGCCGGCCTTGTTGTATTGCGGCGAATGGCGGTTAGGAGCCTTGTGTCACGCTTTTTTGTGAAGCGTGATTCTTGTCGCCATGAGGCGGCGGGATTCGCGACCATTGTTGCTGCGGTCCGGGAAGGGGCCGGCGCGACATTTGGTGCGGCCAGGGTCGCGTGAGCCGCGATGACGTCGCGCGCAAGCCGTTGTCCAGCGGATTCGCATTGCTGGGAAAGGGGATTTTGGGCCCCGGTGTTGCTTGCATAAATGGATTGGCGCGACATAGGTTCCAATCTGGCAGCAAGAAGCAGGCCAACCATTCGGGGCGCGAAAATACAGGATTAGAGGGAGTTGGGCGAAACTGTCACGCGATGTCATCTGCCAGTGTGACACGCTGACACTGGCCCCGGCGCGACAGGCCTCCTTGTTTCTAAGCAAACACATTAATTTTATTGCTTAAATTGAGAAAAAGTAATTTTGATCCAGTTTGAGGGTATTGATGAGTCAAAAGGCAACATACGGACGAAGATTCATTGCGTCAAGCCTATTATATTATTGAAAACATAACAGATGCGGGCGGTTTCTTTATATGCTAATTTAAGCAGTAACAGGATTCCGGAGGGAGGATGTCGGACGGGCGAAAGGCGCCCGCGCCCCGCGGGGACGGGCGAGACGGCGGACGTGTCGCAAGATGCCCTGACAGGGGCGGGGGCTAGGCTGGCGTACGGACGGGGGCGGCCGGTTTGCCGGCGCGGATATGCAGGAAAAGCGGGGCGACCCGGGTGTCGGCCACCAGGGGGACGGCGGCGGCGAGCGCTGCCGTGGCGCACGGTTCGCCAAGCTCCTCGATCAGGAAACCGGCCCGGCGGATCGCGTTGAGCCAATCGCTTATGGTGCGGTGGAAGTAGGGCACCTGGAAGGGCGGGACTTCGCTTCGCCGTTCGCGCGGCAGGCTGGAGAACCACCATGTGTCGAGACGGGCGCCTTCGGTCTCGAAATAGCGCCCGACCTCGATGGCCCGCACCGACTGGTCAGGCTCGCGCAGCACCTTGCGATACGGCGGCGCGAAGCAGGGGTGCAGGATGGAGAATTGGAGGAAGCCGCCCGGGCGCAGCACCCGCCAGGCTTCGTCGAGGGCGCGTTCATGGTCCGGCATGTCCATCAGCGACATGAACGCGGTGGCGAAATCGAAGGAGGCATCGGCAAAGGGCAGGGATAGGGCATTGCCGAGCAGAACGTCGATGTCGAGGGGCTCTGCCGCCTCGGCATTGCGGGCATGGCGCACGAAGGTCGGCGCGATGTCGATGGCGCGCATCCTCGCCCCGAGCCTGGCGAGCCGGCGGGTGTTGGTGCCTTCGCCGCAGCCGATGTCCAGCCCGCTGCGGCCGGCGACGGGCGGGAGCATGGCCAGGAAAGCCGGCGTGTTGAGCGCGTCCCGGTACACGTCGAGCCCGGCCCGGCTTTGGCGCGTCCACTGCCTGGCGTTGGCTTCCCAGTAGGCGGCGACTTCGGAGCTTTGCATGGGCGTCCCGGCGGTTGGCTGTAATCCCTCAAGCGGCAGGAAAACTGCTGCCCGCGCGAAGCGTTACCACCAATGGGCAGGGAAGGGAACCGGCAGGAAACGCGCGCCGCCGGGTGTCGGCGGCGCGCCCCTAGAACAGGTTGTATTGCCGGATCTTGCGGTAGAGCGTCTTGCGGCAGATGCCGAGCGCCTCGGCGGCCAGGGATCGGTTGTTGTCGTAGAAGTTGAGCACCTTGGCGATGTGCTCCTTCTCCTTGGCCTCGAGGGTCAAAATGTCCTCTTCGGTCCGGTCCGGCTCCAGGAACTCGCGGGGCAGGGCGTGCTCGGTGATGAGGTTGTTTTCGGACAGGATGATGGAGCGCTCCATGACGTTTCGCAGTTCGCGCACGTTGCCCGGCCAGTCGTACTCGGTCAGGCACTTCATGGCCCGGTCGGAAATGCGGAACGGGGCCTGTCCGGCGGTCAGGCGCGACAGGAAGAACTCCACCAGAAGCGGGATGTCCTCGCGGCGTTCCCGAAGCGCCGGCATCTCGATGTTGAACACGTTGATGCGGTGGAAAAGCGCCTCGTGGAAGCGTCCTTCGGCCACTTCCTTGACCAGTTCGCGGTTGGTGGCGAAGAGCAGCCGGATGTCCGCCCGGCGCTCTTCCTTTTCGCCCACCCGGCGGTAGGTCTTGTTTTCCAGCACGCGCAACAGCGCCGCCTGGACCTCGATAGGCAGCTCGCCGATTTCGTCGAGAAACAGCGTGCCCTTGTTGGCGAAGGCCATGAAGCCCTCGCTGTTCTCCACCGCCCCGGTAAACGAGCCGCGCAGGTGTCCGAACAGTTCGCTTCGGGCCAGCTCCTTTTGCAGCGTGGCGCAGTTTTTGATGAAAAAAGGCTTGTCCGCCCGTTTGGACAGGGACTGGATGAGCTGGGCCGCCACTTCCTTGCCGGCGCCGGATTCGCCGGTGATGAGCACCGGCACCTCGGTCGGGGCCACCTTTTCGATCAGGTAGCGGACCTGCTTCATGGGCGACGAATTGCCCACCAGCTTGACCGGCGGGGTCTCGCCCTGGAAATGCCGCAGCCGCCTGTTCTCCCGGCGCAGGAATGTGCGCTGGTAGGCCCGCTCGATGAGCAGTTCGAGTTCGGCCAGGTTGAACGGCTTGGTCACGTAGTCGAACGCCCCGAGCTTCATGGCCTCGACGGCCGTGTCGATGGCGCCGTGGCCGGTGACGAGGATGCACTCCAGGTCTTCCTGGCGGTTTTTGAGCTCGACCATCAGGTCGATGCCGTTGATGTCGGGCAGGCGGATGTCGAGCACGGCCACTTCGAATTCGTGCTTGGCCATGAGCTCCCGGGCCTCGCGGGCGCTGGCCGCGACATGCACCGTGCGGGCCGGGGTGGTAAACTCCTTGAGCAGGAGCTTGCCGATGGAAGGTTCGTCGTCCACGACGAGAAGACCGTAGGGATTATTCACTGGGTTGGCCGCTGTCCAAAGGGAGTTTCACCGTGACGTGGGTGCCGAGGCCCACTTCGCTGGCCACTTCGATAAAGCCGTGGTGTTCGCGCACGATGCCGTAGCAGGCGGCAAGGCCGATGCCAATGCCCTTGCCCACGGGCTTGGTGGTGAAAAAGGGGTTGAAGAGCTTGTCCATGTTCTCCGGCGGGATGCCGCAGCCGGTATCCTCCACGGACAAATTGACGGTGTTGTCGTTTTCCGGATGCGTGGTGATGGTGATTTCGCCTTCGCCGGCAATGGCGTCCATGGAGTTGACGAGGATGTTTAAAAGCACCTGCTTGAGCTGCGCCTCGTCGCCGGGCACGGTGGGCAGGGGATCGAAGAGATTGACGGTCAGGCGCAGGCCCTGCTTGCCGCACGCCTCCAGGTGGCCGCGCAGAATGTTCAAGGTGTCCGTCACGACCTCGTTTAGGCACACCGGCGAAAAAGCCAGGGTGTGGGGCCGGGAGAAGGACAGCATGGAACGCACGATGTCGCGGCAGCGCCGGCATTCCATGAGGATGGTTTCGGTGTATTCGGCCACGTCGGCGTAAAGGGCCTCGCTTACGCGCTCCTGGATGGCGGGCAGCCGGCGGCGGATGCCCTCGGCCAGGCCGTAGACGGCGGTGAGCGGGTTGTTGATCTCGTGGGCCACGCCCGCGGCCAGCATGCCGATGGTGGCCATCTTTTCGGCCTGGTAATACTTGGACTGGTATTCCGTCTCCAGGGTGACGTCGCGTTTGAAGATGAGGATGCGGGACTCCGGGCTGTCGGGGTTGTGAATGGGCGAGGCCACCATTTCGAAGCGGCGGGGCACCCCCCCGATCTTGAAGGTCCCCATGCAGCGGCACACGGCGTTGGACTTGAAGGACCGGTGGGCCGGACACTCGGGACAGGGGTGTTCGCCCTCGCGGAAGATGCGGTAGCAGTGCTGCCCCTCGGGCCGGGGGATGTTGAAAAGTTCGTGGAAGACGTGGTTGACGGAGATGATGCGCAGGTCCTTGGACAGCACCATCATGATGTCGGTGATGCCGTCGAGGATGGCCGCGATCTCCTGGCGGCGCACTTCCGATTCCTCATGGGCTTCCTGGAGTTCCTGCACTTTCTGGCGCAGTTCCTGGTAAAAGCCGAGCTTGCTGTGCTCGATGCCGATGAGGTCTTCCAGCGTCGGCGGGTGGGCCATGCCGTCGTCCGGGCGGCCCGGGTCGGGCGCGGCCTGGCACGACCGCAGTCTCGAGGGCGTCATGAAGGATTCACGGCCATCTCTGGCCACGTCGAGGGTCAGGCGGCGGAAAGGCATGGTCCGAAGCGGTCCCGGGGAAAGACGCAAGACGTGCTGCGGCAGCTTGTGCGCCTCGGGGGCGGCGGAACCGGAGGACGTCTTGGCCTGTGAGGACATGATGCCGTCCATGGGATAATCCCGTCAAGAAAGCAACAGGCAGGCCGCTTCCTCCCCACGGGCGATAGGACGCATGGCCACGAGCCTGTCGGGCCCGGCCGGTTCGATGGCGGCGATAAGGCCCATATCCAGGAAATCCTGCAACGCGGTGATGGCCCGCACGCGAAAGGCCGGCATGGGCTGGCGCGTCAGCCCCGACAACCGGCGCAGGGCGGCCAGGTCCAGGCGCGATGTGGCCGGGCCCTGGGAAAGCAGGCCGGCCAGCCAGCGGTGGAAGCGGCCGGCTCCGAACGGGGAACGGCTGGCCAGCAGCCGCTCCACGACCGGCGCGGCTTGAAAGGCTTCCATGACGCGGGGACTCACGTCCACGGCGCAAATGCCGGCGGCGCGGTCGCAAAGCAGGGTGTTGAGCAGCTTCGCCTGCATGAGGACATGGCCTTGCTCTTCCTCGATTTCGATGCGGGCGCTGGCCAGTCGCCACAGCGACCGTTCCAGCCGCCGCGTGGCGAAGCGCCTGCCCCGGGGCCAGATGCAGCGCGTCAGTTCGCGCAGATGGAACCGGGCCGCGCCGGCCCGGCCGGTATCCCGGAAGGCCAGCAGCACGCAGCCGAGAAAGGCGTCCAGGTCGTCCTGGTCGAGGCGTTCCCCGGAATAGCGGATCACGGCTCCCGGCCAGCAGGTGGAAAGGGCCAGGCCGTCGATCCAGGGCCTGGGGCCGGGATTGCGGGCGGAAAAAAGGTCGGAGGAGAGAATGAGCCCGGCCATGCGGCCGGCGAATCCCTGCTCCAAGGCATCGGCGGGACCGGCCTTGGCTTCGGGAACCAAGGGGCTTTCCAGGGTCATGGCGTCAAAGCCGAAATCATCATGGTACATGGCCGTCCCCCTTGCCCCGCGTCCTTTCCCGATCCGCGTCCGAAGCGGACGGGCGGGCGGAAAGGCATGACGGCGGGCCCTGGCCGAGAGGCTTTGGCCCGCCGGGTTGATCGTGCGTTTAGGCCTGGTTGCGCAGTTTCACCAGCATGGCGCGCAGCTGGCGCAGGTGCCCGCGCTCCTCGTTCAGGCACTGCTTGACGATATCGGACTCGTTTTGCGGCAGAAGGTCCATCATCTCGCGAAAGTAGAGGATGGTGTCCTTTTCGAACCGGCTGGCCAGCTCGATGGCCTCGATGGGGTCGGCCGCGTTGGCCAGGTCCTTTTCCGGAGCCCCGCCGCAGAAAAGGGCATGGGAATCGAGCAGGGCCTGGACGTAGTCCATGTATTCCGCTTCGTCGCTGCCGGCCGGGATCTCGATCTTGCCGATGCGGCCGGCCATGGCCTCGAAAATAGCCTGGTGGCGGGCTTCCTCGCCGGCAAAGAACTGCAGGAAGTTCTTGACGTCCGGGTTGGTGGCGGCGGCCGCCGCCTTGGAATAGACGTTGCGGCCCCGGCGCTCGATCTCGATGGCCGTGCCGACGATGTCGCTGCCGCTAAAAAAGTTAGCCATTTCATTCTCCCTTGCGGTGGAGGCCTCCGGCGGCCAGGGGCGCTGCCCCTGGACCCCGCCGGGAGGCCATCGGGCCCCCCGGCCCCCCCTTTTCCCGGCTGGAACCGCTCGCGGCGACAT